>DAIEQP010000243.1 GCA_027347805.1 Ignavibacteria bacterium
CCTCGAACCACGCAAAAACCTGGTTAACTTAATCAAAGCTTTTCTTAAGGCAGGAGAGGATAATTACAAATTGTTAATAGTCGGAGCATCGAATAGTACTGTTTTTAACAATCCTGAATTGGAAGAGTTTAGAAAAAATAACAGCATAATTTTCCTAGGGTATGTTAACGATTTGATTCTAGCCGGTTTATATAAAAATGCTAAACTATTTACTTATATTTCATATTACGAAGGATTTGGGATTCCTCCTTTAGAAGCCCTTGTCTCCGGTTGTCCGGTACTGGCGTCTAATGTTAGCAGTATGCCTGAAATACTAGGTGAGTTTGCAGAATATTGCAATCCTTGTGATGTTGATGACATATCGGAAAAAATTAAAACAATGATTCAAAATAGCAAAAGAGTTAGTAAAGAAGAAATTAAAAAAATTTCAAGTAAATATGACTGGAAAAAAAGTTCTTTGCTATTTTTACGAACGATACAGGAAATTTACTCTGGTGACGGTAAAATAAGATGATTGCATTTAAATTTTTGAATGAAATATTCAGCCGTAGATTCCTTATATATACTTTGGCAAAAAGGGATTTCCAAAATCAATATACTGGATCTTACTTCGGAGTAATATGGAATTTTCTACAACCGATAGCATTTATTTTCATTCTCTGGTTTGTGCTCAGTATTGGATTCAACTCTAAATCAGCTGGCAACACGAATCAAATTTTTTGGCTTGTTGCTGGAATGATCTGCTGGTTATATTTTTCAGATGTATTCTCAACATCTACTCAAATTATTCAGCAATATTCTTTTTTAATCAAAAAGGTTGATTTTAGTCTTGGAATTCTTCCGATAGTTAAAATCTTGAGTGCCTCAATCAATCATTGGATTTTCTTGTTTTTGACAGCTCTGTTCGGTTTATTTTTGGGCGTAACTCCAACAATATACTGGGTTCAACTATTTTATTATGCTGTCGCAACTCAAGTAATCTTATTGGGATTATGCTGGCTTACTTCTTCTACCGCTATTTTCGTTAAAGATATAAATAATGTAGTTGCTATTTTAGTGCAGTTCGGGTTTTGGTTAACACCAGTATTCTGGAGTATTGATAATGTGCCTCAAAAATATCATTGGATAATAAAACTAAATCCGCTTGTTTACATAGTAACCGGATACAGGGATTCACTTATCAATCAAATTCCATTCTGGCAAAGACCGGTGGAGACTATTTATTTCTGGGTAGTTTCATTAACCACACTTCTGATCGGAGCATTAGTTTTTAAAAGACTGCGCCCACATTTTGCAGAGGTTATTTAATGAGCGGCAGTGTGGTTGTAAAACTGGATAATGTTTCAAAGTATTATAAATTGTATAATTCGCCTAAAGACCGACTTAAGGAAGCGCTTCATCCATTCCGGAAAAAATACCATAAAGAATTTTTTGCACTGAACAATATCAGCTTTGAGCTTAGAAGAGGTGAGTGCCTTGGGATTATCGGTAAGAACGGGATGGGAAAATCCACCCTTCTTAAAATAATTGCAAATGTAATACAACCAAGTTTTGGTTCGGTCCAAATCAACGGTTCTGTCTCGGCCTTGCTGGAACTGGGTACTGGTTTTAATCCTGAATTCAACGGGATGGAGAACATCTATTTCTATGGAACTATTCTTGGTTTTAGAAAGAATGAAGTAGAGAGGAGAGTTAAAGAGATCGTTGACTTTGCTGATATAGGCGAGTTCATTTATCAGCCGGTTAAAACATACAGTAGCGGAATGTTCGTCAGACTCGCTTTTGCAGTTCAGACAAGTCTGAAACCCGATATACTTCTTATAGATGAAGTGTTAAGTGTTGGAGATATTTTTTTCCAACAGAAATGCCATGCAAGAATTGAAGAATTGCTTTCCAAAGGAACGGCTTTGATTTTGGTTTCACATGATATGCAGGTAATTCAAAAATATGCTAATAGCACTATATTATTACAGCAAGGTAATCTTAAATATTTTGGAAATCCCATTCAGGCTATACATAAATATTATCAAGAACAGTATAATGAAGATTCATTTAATAATAAATTAGATGAATCTTTTTCTGTAAATTCGAATTTTGCAAGTTGTTCTTTTTCTGAAAATATAAGTTGGCCGGATGGAAACAGTTTTCTAGATATTTCGAAAATAGTTTATGATGATTCAAATGCTGTTTTACAACAAGTCGCTGTATGTGATGCTGATAATAAAAGTAAATTATCCTTCGAAACTGGCGATACGATCAATTTCTACTATGAGATTTTATTCAAGAAAGTAGTTGAAATTCCTGTTGGTGCTATTACAATAATAAATCACTCTAATATTATCATTCATGGTAAGGATACTCTACAATATGAAAATGATATAAAGTTTGATAATGTTAAAACCTTAGATAAAAAGACTGTCCGATTCAAGCAATCGTTCACATTAAATTTTGCCGAAGGAATGTATACCTTTTCGATTGGGATTGGAAAAATTTCATTTAACAATTATGATTTCATCGGAGATCTAAATTTTTCTCTTCGAGAAAACATGTTAAAAGGAATAACCAGCATTTCAAATGTTGGATCGTTTGAAATAAAGGCTAAAACAAGCGGTAAAAAGTTTACCTTTCATGGTTTGGTTGATGTTCCTGGAAGTTATGAATTGCTAATTGCTAAGACCTCGGAGTGAATTATGCATACATTTATTGCATCAAAAGCCTATTATAGAAAGTTCTGTAAACTAATCGCAAATTTTTTAACACCAGTTGAGCATGTCTGGCATAAATGGGAACATAAAAATGTTTGGTTAAGACGAGCAGGAATTAATATTGGGAAGAATGTTGCTATCGATTACGGTTTTACATGTTTAACAGGACTGGAGAATAATATTTTAATAAAAGATTATGCCGCTTTAGGGATAGGTCTGAAGATATGGAACTTTAATGAGGTTATTGTTGGGAAATTTAGCATGTTTGCCGCAGAAGTGACTTTAGTAAATGGAGGACATGATCCAAATACTTTTCTTCCCTTTTCTGGACCTCTAGTGATAGGAAATGGATGCTGGATTGGAAACGGTGCAAGGATAATCGGCCCATTAACTGTCGGAAATAATTCTATCATTGGCGCAGGAGCCGTGGTGGTGAAAGATGTTCCAGAAAATTCGATCGTTGTGGGCGTTCCGGCAAAAGTAATTGGTTACAGAGAACTTCCCGAAAAGGTTTGGCATTTAGGCAATACTTTTTTTTCTTCCAAGTCTTTTGAACTAATGGAGTAATATGGGCGCCGTTCATTTCTCTTTGGATACAAATCTTATCAAAACTATTAAAACAATTCTTCCCTTGGATGTTTTCGTTGAAACTGGAACATTCAAAGGTGATTCGATCGAAAATGTCAAAAATTATTTTTCTGAAATTCATTCGGTTGAATTGTCAGAAGAGTACTTTCAGTATTGTAAAGATAGATTCCAAACTGGCCGTGCAATAAATCTTTACCTTGATAACTCTCCGGTTTTTTTGAAAAAAATTCAGCCTTCGATTTCGAAAAAATCAGTTCTTTATTGGCTCGATGCACATTGGTGCGTTGCAGATAGAACAGCTGGCGAGAAATCCCAATGTCCCTTGTTAGAAGAATTGAAATCAATAAAATCTTTAAATAGCCAAAGTATTATTATTATTGATGACGCAAGACTATTTATTTCCCCCCCACCAGTGCCGCATGAAATTTCACAATGGCCTGATTTTGAGTCCGTGATTCAAAACTTGAAAAAGCTGAGTAATAAACATAACACAATGATTCTAAATGACGCTATTGTTTTTTATCCGGTGTCTATAATAGAGATAATGCGCAATTATGCTCATAATAATTCTATAGATTGGCTTACGGTGCTTGATAAGTCGCGTGATTATGAGATATTATCAAAACAATTGAACGAGAAAGAAGATGAAATCAGTTCGCTTAGGATGGTTCTAAAGGAAAGGGAAGAAATTATTTTGCAGCTGGATAATGGTTTAAAGGAGAGAGAAAGTATATTATTAGATTTAACAGAAGAAGTAAGTAAAAAAGAAAAAAAAATAATTTATCTGAATGAAATTTTGATTGAAAAAGAACGGGAAACAAATTTACTTAGGGAAGGATTGGAGGGAAGAGAAAATAAAATTAACTCCCTGGATAAACAGTTAAAAGAAAACGAGAAAATTATTTCATTTATGAATTCTGAGGTAATTGAAGAAGGGAAAACCATCTTCACTCTTAGCAGAGATTTAATTGCAAAGAAGGAAATGATCTGTGATCTGTCTGGGCAACTGCTTAGGAAAGAAAAAGAAATTACATCTCTTTCTAACGGATTAATGATACTTAAGAAACGCTTATCGACTCCATTATGGGGAATAATTACACTGTTTCAACACCACTTTCCAAGGGTTTGGGAATTTATTTATAGAAAGAAAAATTCAGTGTTCTCAAAAAATTCTCCCGAAAAGAAAAAAAGAAGTATAAAAATTTTTGAACCAAGACTTGGAAAACTTCTTCAGCATGAACCGAAGGAAATATTCATATCAGAAAAATATTTTAAGAAGAGCCAAATCTCCCGGATTCCGAAATTATCAATTGTGACTCCGTC
>DAIEQP010000270.1 GCA_027347805.1 Ignavibacteria bacterium
TATTTACAAGTGGAAATACTAATCATATGATAGCAAACTGCGAATTGCTGATTGTTAAGTATTCTTCTACTGCATTTGTTGGACTCATCCTTGGAAAAGAAGTTCACTCATATTTTGATATCGAAGAATTGAAAAAATTACTTCCGCTTCAAAATAATGGTACGTCTGCCGAAAGAATTGCACGAGTTGGAATGAGATTGATGGAATCTGATCCGGAACCTGCTAATGAAGAGGGTTTTATAAAATCATTATTGAGCCGGCTGAAGAGCTATAAAAATTCATTTAAGGCAACATGATGAATATTGTCACAGTTATCCAGGCAAGAATGTCTTCGACCCGACTGCCGGGAAAAGTATTAAAACCGATTTTAGACAAACCACTCCTCGTGAGGATGCTGGAACGAATTCAAAACTCGAAGCTTGCCGGACAAATTGTAGTAGCAACATCAACAAATCATGATGACGACCAGATTGAAACTCTCTGCAGTGAAAATAATTTTATATGTTTCAGAGGGCATTTAACAGATCTTCTGGACAGACATTACCAGGTAGGAAAAATTTTCAATGCTGACGCGGTTGTTAAAATTCCTTCCGACTGCCCCTTAATAGACCCGCATATAATTGACAGGGTAATAAAATTTTATATAGATAATGAAGAATATGATTTCGTGAGTAATTTGCATCCTGCAACTTATCCTGACGGAAACGATGTGGAAATATTTTCTTTCCAGGTTCTTGAACATGCCTGGCGCGATGCAACAAAGAATTTTGAACGTGAACATACAACACCGTTTATCTGGGAACATCAGGATATGTTCAAAGTTGGAAATGTGGAATGGGAAACTGGCTTAGATTTATCAACAAGTCTGCGCTTCACAATTGATTATGAAGAAGATTATCAATTCATTAAAAAAGTGTATGAAGAATTATACCCGCAGAATCCAAAGTTTGGTTTGAATGATATTTTAAAATTGATAGAACATAAACCTGAAATTGCGGAGATAAATCATAAATTTACTGGAACATACTGGTACGATAACCATCTAAACGAACTTAATAATATACAAGAATATAAAAACAAGAAGTTAACATGATTAAAGAACGACTAAACGAATTACAGCAAATTTCACTTAGAGTACGTGAACATATCATTCACATGAGTGGAAACGGAGGTTGTTTCATCGGTGCTTCACTTTCCTGTGCCGACCTTACCGTTTATCTGTACAATGAATTTTTAAACCTCACAAAAGAAAATCTTAAAGATGAAAATCGGGATTATCTTTTTTTATCAAAAGGACATGATGTTCCTGCTCTTTACGGAACCTATGTAGAACTTGGATGGCTTGAAAAAGAAAGACTTCAAAATCATCTAAAGACAAACGATTTTATCTACTGGCATCCGAATAGAAATATTCCCGGAATCGAATTTCATTCCGGTTCACTCGGGCACAATATTTCAGTTGCTGCCGGTGTTGCACTAGACTGCAAACTGAAAGGAATTAAAAATAAAATTGTTGTGATTGTCGGCGACGGCGAATGCAATGAAGGTTCAATGTGGGAAGCATTGCTCGTAGCAAACGCTTATAAACTTGACAATCTGCTTGTTGTTGTTGATCGGAACCAGTTTCAGGCAAATTTTCCAACTGAAGAATTAATTCCGCTAAATCCGTTCGATAAAAAATTCGAAGCATTCGGCTGCAGTGTTAAAATGATAGACGGACATAATTTTGAATCGATGGAAAAAGCTTTCACACAATTTCCTTTTAGCGAAGGGAAAGTATCTGTAATAATAGCTGAAACTGTTAGAGGCAAAGGATTGCCCAGCATAGAAAAGCGTGCTGACAGATGGTTTGTGAATTTCAAACAGGAAGAAGTAAAACAGTTAATTCAGGAGCTTCACGGCGAAGCAAAAGCAACATTAACTTCAGAAACAATTGTAGCGAGATAATGATGACATATGAAGAACTTTTAATAGAATTAATTTCTAAAGACAATAAATATTTTGTAATGACTTCTGAAAATCGCGCTGCAATGCGAGGAATTACAACACAAATTAAAAACAATTTTATTGATACAGGTATTACAGAACAAACAATGATTGGCATGGCTGCCGGGCTTGCGCTTAGAGGAAGAGTTCCAATTGTTCACGCGCTTGCAACATTTTTAACGATGCGCGCTTTTGAATTCATTAGAACTGATGTAGGAATTGGTAATCTTCCTGTGAAAATTATGGGTTCGGTAGCAGGATTTTTGTCGGATGGCAACGGTCCGACTCACCAGGCAATAGAAGATGTCTCTATAATGCGCGGTATACCCAACGTAAATGTTTTTTGCCCGGCAGATATTGAAGATTTTAACATTTGCATTAGAAAAGTGTTGGAACACCCATCACCATTTTATATTCGTTATTTAAACCTTCAGCCAGTTGTTCAGCACACTGCTTTTGAAATTGGCAAAGCGGAAATATTCGGCGACGGAAAAGATGTTGCAATTCTTGTTTATGGAATGTTATTCGCACAGGCATTCAAAGCAAAGCAAATTTTAGAATCTAAAGGTTTTACTGTGCGTTTAATTAATATGCGGTGTTTAAAACCAATTGATGAAGAAACAATTTTAAGTACTATTGAAGATTGCAAATTGATTGTTACACTAGAAGATCATTTTATTACTGGCGGACTTAACACAATTCTCGCAGAAATTCTGATGAAGAACAAAAAAACTGCAAATGTTCTTCCAATAGCGTTGATGAATAAATGGTTCAAACCAGCTTTACTAAACGATGTTCTTGAGTATGAAGGATTCACCGGGATTCAGATTGCTCAGAAAATTGAAATGGCTATTTCTTAATCGCTGGAGTTTTTATGGCTAACAAAATTGAACTGAAAAACAATTTTCCTATCATCACAAAATCCGATGAATATTATAACCGTGCACTTGGATTAATTCCGACTGTTACACAAACACTCGCAAAAGGACCGGGTCAGTGGGTAAAAGGAATTGCTCCAAAATATTTACAGAAAGGAAAAGGCTCTCATGTATGGGATGTTGACGGCAATGAATATATAGATTATTTAATGGGTGTTGGTCCTTTGTCGCTTGGTTATGCATATCCCAAAATTGATGCGGCAATAAAAAAACAATTGGAAGATGGAATCACTTTCTCGATGATGCATCCTCTTGAAGTTGAAGTTGCAGAATTAATTCGTGAAATAATTCCAAATGCAGAATCTGTCCGTTACAGCAAAACGGGTGCAGATTCAACAAGCGCTGCAATTCGGTTGGCTCGTGCATTCACAGGGCGAAATAAAATTTTATGCTGCGGTTATCACGGCTGGCATGATTGGTACATTTCTGTTACAGCGCGCAATAATGGAATCCCCGAAGCAGTGCAGGCAATGAGTTTTACTTTTAATTATAACGATATTGATTCACTTAAAAATTCTTTGGATGACGATGTTGCTGCTGTAATTCTGGAACCAGTTGTATTTCTTGAACCCAAAAATAATTTCCTGCACAAAGTTGCGGAATTGTGCGAATCAAATGGAACAGTATTAATTTTTGATGAAATGTGGACAGGTTTCAGAATGGCTCTTGGAGGTGCACAGGAATATTTTGGAATCACTCCGGATCTTGCTACATATTCGAAAGCTGTTGCCAATGGAATGCCGATTTCGATTTTAACCGGTAAGAAAAAAATAATGGATTTAGCTGATGAAGATATTTTTTTCTACACAACTTTTGGGGGTGAAGCACTTTCGCTTGCAGCTACAAAGGCGACAATTGAAGAACTTCGTGAAAAAAATGTTCCAAAGTTTTTAGATGAACAGGGTAAAAAATTAAAAGATGGATATAATTTAATAGCGCAGAAATTGGGAATGAATTACACAAAAGCGATCGGATATAACTGGCGTTCGATGGCAACATTTGATGAAAGCGCCGGAGATCCGCTTGTGCAAAAATCTTTAATGCAGCAGGAAATGATTAAAAGAGGTATTCTCTGGCAGGGGTTCTTCAATATGAGTTATTCCCATACCGATGAGGATGTTAAATATACTTTACAAGCTCTCGAAGAATCATTATCATTCCTTAAGAAATCCATAGATGAAAATAGATTAAGAGAATCTTTACTTGGAGAACCGGTTCAACCAGTTTTCAGAAAGGTTGATAACTTTAATATGAAACCGGTGAAGAAATAAACAAACCGAGAAATAAATGCGCCTAAAAAATTTAACAACTGTATTTATATTCTTTTCTCTTTCCTGTTTTGTTTTTTCTCAGAATAAAACAATCGAAAAAAAGGTTATTACCGATTCCCAGGGAAAAAAAGATTCAACCGAATCAGTAATAATTACCAAGACTGAGGATATAACCCCGCGCGAAAATATGATTATTATTAATCCGCTAAAGTTTATATTGTTTTATAACGTAAACTTCTATAAAAAAGTAAATCAATTAGTTGTTGTCGGAGGAGGAATACAGTTCCCAACAATTAAAGGGATCAATGGATTTGGCATTAATGGAGAGGCGAGAATTCATTTTAACAAAAAAGCTCCACGCGGTTTTTATCTCGCGCCAAACATTTCTTATAACAATCTTAAATCGAGCGGCTCAAGTTCTAGTACAAACGCATTTTCAATTGGAGTATTAGTTGGCTGGCAGTGGTTTCCAGGTGACGATTTTGCTATGGGTCTTGGAATTGGAATTGACCACTACTTCCTTTCTGATTCTAAAAATAATTTTTCTAACTATGATGGCAGCGCACCGAATATTCGGTTTGATATAGGTTATGCCTGGTAATTAAGCTTATGGAAATATTTTCACTTAAAAATAAAACAGCCGTTGTTACCGGTGCTCTCGGTTTAATTGGAAAAGAACATTGCCGTGCATTGAGTGAAGCCGGGGCAAATGTAATTGTTGCAGATATAGACGAAATCAAATGTGATGAATTCGCTAAATCATTAGCTACACAATCTATTGGTATTGAACTCGATGTAACTATACCAGAGTCAATCAAAAATCTGCGAGATAAAACTCTTTCTTCTTTCAACCATATTGATATTCTCGTAAACAATGCGGCGATAAATGATATGTTTGAAAACCCAAAAGCTGCAAGCGAACAATCCAAATTTGAAAACTATCCGTTGGAATTATGGCAAAAATCTGTGGATGTTAATCTCACTGGGGTTTTTCTATGTTCTCAAATTCTCGGGACAGAAATGGCTAAACAAAAAAGCGGATGTATAATTAATATTGCTTCAACTTATGGAATCAGCGCTCCAGATCAATCGCTTTATATAAAAGAAGATGGCACACAATCATTTTATAAACCGCCCGCATATTCTGCAACCAAAGGCGCTATAATTATGTTTACAAAATATCTTGCCGCTTACTGGGGCAATTCAGGTGTTCGTGTTAATACATTAACACCCGGCGGCGTAGAAAATTCGCAGGATGATTTTTTCATTCAGAAATATTCTGAAAAAACTATTTTAGGCAGAATGGCTAAACCGACTGATTATAAAGGCGCTTTAATATTTCTGGCAAGCGAAGCATCATCCTACATGACCGGCGCAAATTTAATTGTCGACGGCGGATGGACAACTTGGTAATTAATTTGAGGTGTAAATGAAATCGAAATTATCCCCCGCTCAATTAAAAAATCGAGCGGCAAAAATAAAATTTGTGCTAACTGATGTTGATGGTGTTCTTACCGATACAGGTGTTTATTATTCATCTGATGGAGAAGAATTAAAACGATATTCGATTCGGGACGGGATGGGAATGGAGCGCCTGAGAAAATTAGTAAATGTTGAGACAGGAATTCTTACTAGAGAAAATACAGGTATTGTTGCTAGCCGGGCAAGAAAATTAAGAATAGTAGAATTACACATGGGCTCAATGGAAAAAGAAAAAACTTTGAAAAATATTTTGTTAAGAAAAAATATTGATGCTAATGAAGTAGCATATATAGGTGATGATACTAATGATGTTGAAATTATGAAAATTGTTGGACTGAGCGCTTGTCCTAACGATGCAACTATATTTGCCAAAAAAGTTGCTCATATTATTTTACCGAGTAATGGTGGCAATGGTGCTTTCAGAGATTTAGCTGAACTTATAATTGATGCTAAACTAAAAAAGAAGAAAGGATAGATATGAGCCGGGTCCAGATTGGAAATCGCTTTATCGGCTATGGTGAGCCAATTTATATAATTGCCGAAATTGGTATTAATCATAATGGTTCGATTGATCTCGCAAAAAAATTAATTGACGGGGCCGCAGCAGCCGGCTGCAGCGCAGTGAAGTTCCAAAAAAGAACCCCGGAAATTTGTGTTCCAAAAGATCAATGGGATATTGAAAGAGATACTCCATGGGGAAGATTAACTTATATTGAATACCGTCGGAAAGTTGAATTTGGATTTGAAGAATATTTTGAAATTGATTCTTACTGCAAAGAAAAAGGAATTGATTGGTTCGCTTCCCCCTGGGATGAAGAAGCTGTTAATTTTCTTGAGAAATTTAAACCCGTGATGTATAAGGTTGCTTCCGCTTCATTAACCGATTATAAATTGATTAAAAGATTACGTGCGACCGGAAGACCTATTATGCTTTCAACCGGTATGTCTACATTGCAAGAAATTGAAGATGCTGTAAATATCCTGGGAAAAGATAATCTGTTACTGGCTCAATCAACCTCAACTTATCCATGCGCATTGGAAGAATTGAACCTTAATGTTATTAAAACTTATATTGAAAAATTTCCGGGAATTCCGGTTGGTTACAGCGGACACGAGACAGGATTAGCGCCTACTCTGGCATCAATAGCTCTCGGTGCAGCTTTTATTGAACGACATATTACTCTCGACCGTGCTATGTGGGGAACAGATCAGGCAGCTTCGGTTGAATTAACCGGACTTCATAGATTGGTAAAGGATATTCGCGATATTGAAAAAGCACTGGGCGATGGAGTTAAAAAAGTATATCCAAGTGAATATGGAAATATCCAAAAACTTCGCAGGGTGAGAAACAGTATCGATAATCTATTATGATCGACTGGATTCAAAAATATTTTATTGAACTTCCCGTCTATCAAATTCTTTCATACATAATTATTATTTCTGCCGCGCTTTTATTTATTCTCCTGGAAAGAATTTTCCCATACAACAAAGGACAAAAAATTTTTCGCGAAGGATTCTTTAATGACTTTGCACTTTATACAATTGCTCAAAGTTATATTCTTGGAATTGTCATCTTTACATTTATAATTAAAACAATCGATAATTCTTCCGGACTTTCGCGTCTTCACTTATTTACAGAAATACCAATTTGGACACAGTTAATTTTCTTTACAGTATCTCACGATTGCTACATTTATTTTATGCACCGCTGGATGCACGGAAATAAATATTTATGGCGTCTTCACGAAGCCCATCATTCACCATCAAAAGTTGATTGGCTTTCCGGTTCACGATCACATGCTTTTGAAATTCTGATCAATCAAACGATTGAATTTTTACCGATAGTTCTTTTAGGCGCACCGCCTGAAGTTGCCGCTTACAAAGGTGTCATCAGCGCTCTCTGGGGAATGTATATACATTCTAATATTGGTGTTAATTCAGGCTGGATGCAAAAAATAATCAACGGTCCTGAAATGCATCGTATTCATCATACAACCGGGAAAGGCAGAAATAGAAATTTTGCAACCAAGTTTGCATTCTGGGATTGGATTTTTGGAACTGCATACATACCCGAAGAACGCGCTTCTGAATACGGCTTAAAAACTTTTTTTCCGAAAAATTATTTAAAACAATTTTTCTTTGCATTTAGAAGTTACAAAAAGTAAAACCTCCGCAATCTTAATTGCAGAGGTTTTATAAATTCGATTTCTTTAGAATATAGCGCCCTAATTACAGACCCTGGATTTGTTTTCCCTTGGGATAACGAACACTGAATACAAATTTTTTCGAAATTGATTTACCTGATTCCAAATCAACATTCCATTTTAAAGATCCGTCTTCAGAATTAAATTTAGCACCTGAAGTTTCAATAACTTTAACTACAATATCCTCTTGCTGGGAAATTGGAATTTGCTCTTCAACTATAATCCTCAAAGAAGCTTTTTTGTTATTCTTGATTTTAAGTTCATATGCAAAAGCTCTTTCTACATCACTGCTTAAAAATTTCTCTTCTGTAAAGTCCTTGATAGCATCTCTGGAAACAACGATGTTTTCATCCCGGCCTAATGAAATTTTTATTGTATCATTTGTTGATTCAGGATTTAAATAGGTCTTTCCCACGTAAGAATTTTCGAAGTAAATATTCGCTTCGCCGGGTAATAAATTAAAATCACTCCATTCACTCAACGAAGCAATTAGAAATGCGTTATTGTCATATTTAGGTACTGCATAGTATTCATATTTTGCTTTCAAGGTATAATCTTTCAGCGAAATGGAATGCTGCTTGCCATCGGTAGGAATAGAATATTTCATTGATGGGGTAAATTCGATAGCTAGCTGCGTTTGATTTGCTTCAAAATAATTTGCCATTGTGGGCGCAGCTTCCGCAGCATCCTGATTGGCTACAACCTGAAGTGATAATGATTTAGCCGCACCTGCTTTCATTTCTCTATAAGCAACCGGTTTATAAAAATTTATGAACCAGGGCATTAATTCCGGTTTGGTGTTATTTGAATTTGGATTCCTCGTTGACAAAACAATTGATACATCATTCCAATCAAATCCGCTATTTTGCCAAACGTTTGCAACATAATTTAGTTGTGCGGGTGATTCTATTTTTTCGACACGAATATTATAATTTGGCTGCCAGCCTGCATCTAGTAAAAGGTACTCAAGATTAAAATCGAATAAAGAATTTGACTGCGCAGAAACAGTAACCGCAATTTCGTTTGAAGGTTTATTAAATAGGTTTGTCAACTCTCCAATTTGTTTTGTTACTCTCTCAATTTCTTTTTGAATTTTCATCATTTCTAATTGAACAACAGAAATCTTTGAATGTAGTTCACTCAGTTTTTTCTCAAAATAATCGCTCATTTTTTCAAGCTCAGAAATAGAAACTCCCGTTTTTTCATTTCTCAACACTTTATTTGAAATGACCAAATCTACCTGCGAATTCAAAACATTTTTTCTGTTTTGTTTATCGATAAGTTTTTTATTTAAGAGTTCAAGCGTATCCTGTAAAGATTTTATTTCCGGCTGCTGCTCTACGGGGCGCAAATAATCAAATCGCTGAACAACCGAAATAATTATCCCGTCTCCCTTTCCCGAAACATTTATGCTGTTTCTATCAATGTTGCCGGTAATTCCTGTAAACACAACTTCGTTAATTCCCTTCTCAAGTTTAACTTTTGATGAGTATTTAAGTTCTGCGCCATGTAAAAACACTTTCACATTCGAAAGACCCGGCTTAACAACAATTTCGCCAGCGAATGAATAGTTGATAAATAATAACATTAATAAGCCCGCAGCTACTTTTAGCTGTTTCATACTCACCTCCACAATGACAATTTTAAAATAACCAAACTGCTGTTTATACATCAAAAGAAATTCTTCTGTTCCTCAAAGAAAATCACTTTCAGTAATAATTAATCTATTTATCTTTCAAAACAAAGCACCTTTATTTATTTTCCAGATGAAATTTGAAACTTTGGTTCATGAAAAAACTTCTTCTTGCGTTATTGCAAAAATATTTTGATCAGATTACGGAAATTTGGGCGGCTCGACTTGTTCCATTATTAGGCGAAAAATTAAGTGAATCGCAGTTAAGAACATTTGCTGAAAGCAGTCTTGATTCTATAATTAAAATAATTGAAACAAATGATTACAAAACTGCAGATCAGTATTTGATTGATATCTACACTCTTTTTTCGAATGCTAATCTTCATCTTTTGGAAATCAGTCAGCTTTTCAGCCAGGGAAGATTTGCAATTCTTAATTTTATAGAAATTGAAGCAGCAAAAGAAACAGATCCCGTAATACTGCTTGGTTTTTTCGACGAACTAATTGAACAGCTTTATGCCCGTTATGGAGTTCTGCATCAGGATACAAAAAT
This sequence comes from Ignavibacteria bacterium, assembly GCA_027347805.1. Taxonomy (GTDB): domain Bacteria; phylum Bacteroidota; class Ignavibacteria; order Ignavibacteriales; family Melioribacteraceae; genus Stygiobacter. The sequence continues at coordinate 10,068 of DAIEQP010000270.1, forward strand.
GAAAGAACTTGAATGGGACCGGGATAGATTAGCGCGAAAACTCGAATTCGATCAGCAGTATCTCAAAAGTATATTGAGCAATTCCGACCAGGCAATTATGGTTGTTGATAAGGACGAAAACTTTATTGCCTGGAATAAAGGAGCCGAAAATATTTTTGGTTATACCGAACAGGAAATTCTTGGAAAACCATCGGTTACTTTATTTCCCGAAGGAGAACAATTTAGAAAAGAACTTGAGAATATCATTGAAGAAACAAAAAGAAATGGCCGTATAAGTTTTGTAGAAACAACAAGAAAGAAAAAAAGTGGAGAACTATTAACAGTAAGATTGAGTGTAAATCGTTTACCAAGCAAGAATAGCGAATATGTTGGCCGAATGGTAATAATTAAAGATCACACTGAATTTAAAAAATTACAGGCGCAAATAGACCAGTCTGAAAAGCTTGCAGTTATTGGCCAGCTGGCTGCAGGAGTAGCTCATGAAATTGGAAATCCTCTTACTTCAATTTCATCACTCGTACAAATTCTTCAAAGAAGAAGCCAGGATTCATTCATGAGCGAACAATTGGTTAACATCAAGGAAAACATAGACCGAATTACAAGAATTGTACGTGAGCTGGTTGATTTTTCACGTCCGCCGAGTTACGAAACTACACAGCAGGATATAACCGATATAATCAAAACAGCAATTGGAATTGTGAAATATGATAAACGTGTGCGCAAAGTAAAATTTGAAACTGATTTGGAAAAAATTCTGCCGAATGTTGTTATAGCTGCTGATCAGCTGCTTCAGGTTTTTATAAATATTTTAATCAATGCACTGGATGCAATACAGGGAAACGGAAACATCTCAATAATTTCATATTATGATCATAATAATGTTTTTATTGAAATAACTGATAATGGATGCGGAATGGATGAAGCTACAATTGAAAAAATATTTGATCCATTTTTTACAACAAAGGAAGTTGGTAAAGGTACCGGTCTTGGACTTTCAGTAAGTTACGGAATCATTAATAGGTTTAATGGGGAAATAAAAGCAAAAAGTAAATTAAATGAAGGAAGCACATTTATTATTTCGCTTCCAATAGCAGAGAATTACAAGGAGAACTGATGTCTTCAAAAATATTAATTGTTGACGACGAAAAACCGATTCGCGATTCACTTAAAATGCTTCTTGATGAAGAAGGCTATGTTACTTCAGTAGCAGGCGACGGTGAAGAAGCATTGCAAAAAATAAAAGATGATAATTTTGACGTGGTTATTACTGACATAAAAATGCCAAAGCTGGATGGAATTCAACTCCTGGAAGCTTCTAATAAAATTTCACCCGAAACTTTTTTTATTATAATGACTGCATTTGCTTCAGTTAAAACTGCAATAGATGCGCTTCGACACGGAGCTTATGATTATATGATAAAACCGGTTGAGTTTGATGATGTTATTATACGGGTTAATAGACTACTTGATTATAAAAACATTGCCTCGGAAAATAAATCCTTGCGTCAAAGAATTTCTGCTGATACAGGATTTGTAAACATCATTGGTAAAAGCGATGCAATGAATAAAGTTTTTGAAGTGATACATCAGGTAGCACCGACAAACAGCAACGTTTTAGTTATGGGCAAGAGTGGAACCGGCAAAGAAATGGTTGCAAAAGCAATTCACCAGAACAGCAAAAGAAAAGACAAAATCTTTTTACCAATTAATTGTGGTGCAATTTCAGAGAATCTTATCGAAAGTGAATTATTCGGGCATAAGAAAGGTTCATTTACAGGAGCCACAGAAGAAAAAATCGGATTATTTAAAGTTGCTGACGGAGGCACACTATTCCTTGATGAAATTGGCGAACTGCCGCTTAATCTACAGGTTAAATTATTGAGAGCTCTTGAAGACAGAGAATTTTTTCCTGTAGGCGGAACCAAACCTGTAAGCACAGACGTAAGAATTATTGCAGCAACCAATCAAGATTTATTTGAAAAAACCAAAACTGGTGAATTCCGTGAAGATTTATATTACAGGTTGAATGTAGTGGAATTGAAACTGCCGACTTTGAATGAACGCCGCGAAGATATTCCACTTCTTGTTAATCATTTTATCGAAAAATTCTGCAAAGAAATGGGGAAAAAAATTCTTGGCGCAGATAACGAAACAATGAAATTACTTTTAGCTCATGATTGGAGAGGCGGAGTGCGTGAATTGGAAAATGTAATTGAAAGAGCTGTTATTTTTGCAAATCAAAATTTGATTACACCGAATAATCTCACCGAATATTTACGCGGTAATTCAAGCCAGGTTGGATTTGTTGATTCTTTGAAGGAAGCCATGAAAATATTTGAACGTGATCACATTACCAGAACAATAAAAAAATATGATTACAATAAAGAAGAAGCTGCCAAAGCACTCGAAATAGGTTTATCGTCGCTTTATAGAAAAATGGATGAGCTTGAAATTCCTACAAAATCTTCCAATGATGAATAGAAAAATTAAGCGGGTATTTTTTATACCCGCTTAAGGTTTTTACTGTTATTAAAATTCCGCACTTATTCCAATTGAAGGGAGTAATCCAATTGAAGATTCATTTTCGGCATAGCCTTTTCGTGCGTCCCATCTAAGAAAATTGGAATACTTATTATTGTATATGTTCTGAATGTCCAGGTAAGTAATTAACGCCCAGTCATCAAAATCCCATCTTCGGTCAACGCGTATATCCAAAGAATGAAATGGATTAAAACGGGATGTATTAAAATTAGAAATCGATTGAGTGCCATCATTATTAAAACTTGTATAGGGATTGCCAGTTGCAAACCTGAATTTAAATGACGCTTCCCATTTTTCATTAAACTTGTAACCGCCGCTTAAATTTATTATCCATCTCTGATCATAAATTCCTGGGCGTTCAATTCCATCAATTGCTGTAAATCGTGAATTACTATATGTAGCGCTTAAAATTCCATAGTATGGAGTATCAGATAATTTTTTTTGGAGAGAGAGCTCAACACCATTTGCCCTCCCCTTTCCAAGGCTTACAAGCGGTTCAAAACCAAATGAAGAATAATTTTCTTCACTACCGCCAAAACCGGCGCCGGTATTTGCTAGTACTAAGTAAGGTCTTAGTATGCTTGCCGGGTAATCGGAATAATCTTTATAAAAACCTTCCAGCTTTAACTGAAAATCACTTTGAAGCTGACGTTCATAACTAATCACATACTGATCTACTCTAACAGCTTTCAGTTCTTTATTTGAAGGAAGTGCAGCAAGCCATATATAACTTGGATTTTGGTGATATACGCCAACACTTAAATTAATATTTGACAAATTACTCATTGCATAAGAAAATGAAATACGGGGACTAATGTATAATCTGGTATCGATTCCATCAAAATAATCAGCACGGGTACCTATGCTGAATTTTAATCGGTTATAAAACGCATCTGAATACTGTATATATGATCCCAACTTCAAATAATTATTTTTTGTATTTACTCCGGTAACAGAAAGAATTTCTCCAAAAGAAGTTTTAAAGTAGGGCAATTTAACATCAGCAGAAAATTTGATTGACTTAATATAGGCTCCAAAATTCAATTCGCCTGATTTTGAAATCTTATAAACAAGATCACCTTTTAATTCATTTTCACCTTCACGCGATTGATTTAAGAAGATCGGCATTAAAAGAGTATCTCTCTGCGATGAATCGTAGTCGGTAAAATTCCTCCCTAAAGTTAATGTGAAAAAACCTTTTGGAATTAGTTTTCTGTATGATAGACCTACGACATATGTATTCTGGTTACTGCCAAGTATTCTGGAATTTTCGTAAAGATCATCTGAATTATTATTATTGAATTTTACCCGGTCAAAAGCTCCAATGAACAAAAAAGAAATTCTGTTCTTCTGATCAATATCATAATTGAATTTTGTAAGTGCATCATAATATTCAGGGACAAAATTGAATCCTGCAGCATTAAAAATAAAATCAAGATAACTTCTTCTAAGCGAAACCAAAAAGTTACCTTCATTTCCTACCGGACCTTCGAGGTTCAAGCCAAATTGAGATGCTGAAATTGTTCCCTTTCCACCGATGTGATCTTTTCTTCCATCCCTTAAGTCTATTGAAAGAACTGAAGAAAGTTTATCACCGTACATTGATGAAAACCCGCCAGTAGAAAATGATGTTTCCCGAACAAAATCCAGATTAACAAAACTAATTGGTCCGCCTGTTGCACCTTGATTTCCAAAGTGGTTTATATTCGGGACAACAAATCCATCTATTAAATAAAGATTTTCTGATGGTGCACCTCCGCGGACAACAAGATCGTTTCTACCAGGACTTGCCTGGGCTACACCGGGTAAAACTGAAAGAGCCCTAACAACATCTTCAAATCCTCCGGGGGCTCTTCTAATTTCTTCATAACTTAAATTTCTAACGCTTCCGGTTTCACTAGGATCTTTGTAAAAATAATCTGACTTCACTGTAATTCCCTCAAATTCAATTGCCGATGAGGGAAGATTAATTAATAATTCCGCAGGTTTGGCATTGTTTACCTGTATATCGGATTTTGTAATTGATGTATACCCAACAGCACTGATCTCAACCTGGTAAGTTCCTACATCGATATTTCCAATGTAAAATTTGCCATCGAGATCTGTTGAAGTGCCAATTTTTGTCCCTCCAATTTTAATATTTACACCTGGTAATGGTTCTCGAGTAGTTTCATCAACCACTAAACCGGAGATTGATCCTTTAGATTGAGCAAAAGAATCCACAATTAATAACAATAGTAACAATATTACAGTCTTTGATATCTTCATTTTCCCTTTGTTTTTTATAAAACAACAAACTCTTCTAAAAATTAGTTTCTTAATCAGTGGATATTTACCTTAAAAGTAAATTTATTATATTGCTTTTTATCCTAACAAAAAAAAACAGAATGGATAAAAACATAATTGATTTTTCGCTGGTTGCCGACGTTTTTAATGATTATAATAATCTCGCAATTATTATAAAACAAAATAATAACCCAAGCAATATTTTTATATCTAATTCTATTTTGAATTTATGCGGGTACACTCCTGAAGAAGTATTAAAATTGCCCGAACAAATTTACTCGCTTGCTCATGAAGAAGATTTACCATTAATAAAAAAGAAATTAATAGAGTTCGAAAGCAATCCTGATAAAAATAATGAACTATTGACTTTCAGAATTACATGTAAGAATGGAGATGTTGCATGGATACGGGATTTTATAAATACAACCCGTGAAGATGGTAAAATTGTTTCGCGCAAATCAACATTTGTTGATATTACTGATGTAAAAACAAATGAATCAAATTGCCAATCGAAAACAGAAGCGCTTCTGGATCTTAACAGCCAAAAAGACAAATTCATTTCCATTATTTCTCATGATTTACGTTCACCTTTTACTACACTTCTTGGCTTTTCTGAAATATTGCTTAATGAACCTGATATTCCGGAAGAAGAGAAGAATGAATATCTCCGCTATATTTTCGATGCATCACGCAATCAATTAAATATGATTAATTGTCTGCTTGATTGGAGCCGCTTACAAACAGGTAGAATTAAAGTAGAGCCTGTTAGGTTAAATGTGCGGCAGATAATTTCCAACACAATTACTCCATTAACAGGAGATGCAGTTAGAAAAAATATAGACGTTAAAGTTGATGTTGCTGCGGATTTATCGATTAATGCTGATGAACGTTTAATTGGCCAGGCAATATTACATTTAGTAAGCAATGCGATTAAATTTTCACCAGAAGGTAAAGATGTTCATATAACTTCAAGCAGATTTAAAGAAGGATTTATCGAAATTGTTGTTAGAGACGAAGGACTAGGAATTACTGAAGAAAACAAAACCAAACTTTTCAGAATCGACCAGAAATTTTCGTTGCCGGGCACAAATGGAGAAAAAGGAAGCGGACTAGGTTTAACCTTAGTAAAAGAAATCATTGATAAACATGGCGGACAAATTTGGTTCTATTCTCAAATTGGCGAAGGAAGCGAATTTCATTTGACAATTCCTGAAGCCAAAAATTTGATTCTTTTAGTTGAAGATGACCTCGCGGTAAGAAA
>DAIEQP010000274.1 GCA_027347805.1 Ignavibacteria bacterium
GATTTAATTTAAAGCTCGCTAAAATTTCTTTGGAAGCTTCATCACGAGAAACATTTTCAAAAACATCACGTACCCAATTAACCCATTCTTCCAAATCTTTGTCAGTAGCATTCACATGCTCTTTATACTTCCAGTGAGCAGCCACACCTTTTTCAGCAATTTCATGCATTGCTCTGGTTCTTATCTGGACTTCAACAAGTTTTCCTTCGGGTCCAATTACTGTAGTATGAATTGACTGATAATTATTTTTTTTGGGGATGGATATAAAATCTTTGAAGCGGTCAGCGATTGGTTTATATAATTGATTAACAACACCAAGGACATAATAGCAATCATTTGAATCGTTGCTTTCTAGAATAACACGTATAGCAAGCAAGTCGTATATATCTTCAAATGGTCTATTCTGCATAACCATTTTTCTGTAAACACTGTAAAGATGTTTCGGTCTTCCGCTAATTTCGTATTTAACATGGTGCTCGTTCAATTTATCTTTTATCGGTCCAGTAAATCTTTGAATGAATGATTCACGATCTCTTCTGGTATCTTTAATTTTTTTTGCTATGTCGTCATAAGCATCTTTATTAAGATACTTGAAAGCCAGATCTTCGAGTTCCCATTTTAAAATTCCAAGACCAAAACGGTGAGCAAAAGGCGCATAAATCTCTAAAGTTTCTTTTGCAATTCTTCTTTGCTTTTGGGGAGAAACATATTCGAGTGTTCGCATGTTGTGAAGACGATCGGCAAATTGTACAAGTATAACACGAACATCTTTAATAAGCGAGAGAAGAAGTTTTCTGTAATTTTCAGCCTGGTTAATTTCCTGCCCTTTAAACACACCTCCAATTTTAGTAACACCATCAACAATTTCTGCTACTTCCGCACCAAATTCCTTTGAAATAAATTCTATTGAAATATCAGTATCTTCTACAACATCATGCAGCAATGCACTTATAACAGAGATATCATCAAGCGAAATTTCTCTTGCAACAATTACAGCTACATCGTAAGGATGATTAAAGTATGGTTCACCAGAAGCACGGAAATCATTTTTATGTGACTCATAACTTAGCTGGAATGCCTTGCTAATCAGCATTTCATTAACAGATGGAAGATTTGCTTTGCAGTGAGCAATTAAATCATCTAGCATCCGCTGGTGTTTTATACTAAGTGTTGTTTCCATATCATTTTTTGTTTAACAAACTAAAATGTTCCAAAAGTTCTATCGCCTGCATCACCAAGTCCCGGTAAAATATATCCAACTTCATTTAATTGCCTGTCGAGAGAAGCTGAGAAAATTGGAATTTCGGGATGTTCTATTTCCATTTTATGAATTCCTTCTGGTGCAGCAATCAAACAAGCTAAAACACATTTACCTGCCCCTTTAGCTTTTAACGAGTTAAAAGATGCAACAGCGCTTCCACCTGTTGCCAGCATAGGATCTAAAACAATTGTAACTGATTTATCAAGATTCCCTGGAGTCTTATAATAATAATCGATGGGCTGAAGAGTTTTTTCGTCACGCTGAAGACCAATATGACCAACTTTTGCTTCAGGAATCATTTTTAAAAATGCATCAACCATACTTAAGCCGGCTCTTAAAACAGGAACGAGCACAACCTGTTTTTTAAGTCTAAATCCTTTTGCCAACTCCAATGGCGTTTGAACTTCAATTTCAATTACTTCAAATATTTTAGCAATTTCAATAGCAAGAGCATAAGAAACTCTGTTCAGAGCAGCTCTAAATGCTGCTGAATCTGTATCCTTATTCCTAAGAATAGTAACATCCCTTTTGACCAATGGATTATCAACTAAAATAAAATTATTCATGCTTCCCCTTAGATTTTTTCCCTAATATTGATAATAAATTTATAAATGGTGATTTAGGCGGTGTATAATTAAAATTTATTTCTGCTAGTGATTTAACACTACCATTGTTTTTTATTACTAAACTAATCAAATCACCATAACCGATTACTTCGTTACCTCCAAAGAACTGAGCGCCAAGAATTTTTCCGGTTCCTCTCTCAAAAATAACTTTTCCAAATGTATTCTGCGCACCCGGCATAATTTTTACAAGATTGGAAGTAATTGCGCTAACAGAATCATAATTCATATTTTGGTCATCAGCTTCAATTGATGATAAACCAACCTTAACAAAATTTTTATCAAATATTTTTACTGCAACATTAGGGATTACTCTAGAAACAGATTTAAAACCGCCGGCAGCATTTTCTCCCGCGATATAACCATAATCTCTAGCGAGAGTTGCTAAAGGAAGATACATCGGTCTTCTATTAAAATAATTTGCAACTTCAATGCAATCACCTGCTGCAAAAATATTCTGATCACTGGTTCGTAAATTCTGATCAACTTTAATCCCATGTTTGCCTAATTCTAATTTGGCAGCAATTGCAAGAGTAATATTTGGTTCAACACCAATAGCCTGAATTGCAGCATCAAATTCAATTTGCCATCCGTCAATTTTTATACTTTTCAAATAGTCATCATCAAAATGAAATTTAGGATTCGAAATCCCACCATAGAATTTTACATTTTTTTCATTTAAGCCTTCAGAGATAAGATTTTGAATTTCAGGATCAGCAGATGGCAAGGGCATTTTTTCTTTTTCAAGAATTATTGTTTCTATGTTCCGTTTTATTAATGCTTCGCATACTTCAAGTCCAATGTACCCGGCACCGGTAATAAGTATTTTTTTGAGCTTCAAGTTGGATAAATATCTTTGTATAGCCAGCAGGTCTTTAACTGATTTTAGAGTAAAAACATTTTTAAGATTGGGAGTGAGGGAGTCGATCCTTTTTGCTTTTGATCCTGTTGAAAGAATTAATTTATCGTATGGATATTCAACGCTGCAATTCTTAATTAAATCATGAACTAATATTCTTTTATTAATTCTATCAATTCTATCGACTCTGTGGTTTATAAAAACCTTAACTCCTTTTTCGGATTCAAATTCTTCAGGGGAATAAAAAATTATTTTGTTATAATCATCAATTACTCCACCCAGTACATATGGCAATTCGCATGTTCCAGTAGAAATATAATTTCCACTTTCAAACATTAAAACATTAGCGGATGGATCAACTCTCTTTGCTTTTGCAGCAGCAGCTGGTCCTGCAGCGTTTCCGCCAACAACAATTATGTTTTTGAATCTGGAATTAAAATTCACTTTCGTTTTCATTTATTCTGAATTGAAATATAAATAATTCAGAATTGAGAAAACTGAATGGTTTTGAATAGAAATGAAGGGTTTTTCTCAATAGAAATTAGAAACTTTTCTTATGTTAATCGCTGGCGGGTTGATAACAGTATATCTTTGACGACTTTGTGTATAACGATGAAATTCTTCATCCTTTTCCTTTGCTGCAATATTAGTAGTCCTGCTTTGGAAAGGTAATTCCATCTGTGATTTATCATAATCAATTTTTATTACATTACTTTCATTCGCAAAATATTTTGGAAGGTAATCATCAAAACTCAATTCATCGGTATGTTTTGACTGTATATAATCCTGCTGATTTTTTTTATTCTTTAATGAAATTAATAAAGAGGCCATAACTACCAATATTAATCCGATAATTATAAACGCAGCGAAGATTAATATTATTTCATCTAATGACATAGACTTCCTTTCTAAAAAAAGTTGGCGATAACTTTTGCAAATAACCCAGCCGAAGTATTATCCGCAAATAATTACCGCCGCCAAAATGATTCGCCTGCTTCAAAAATTTTTATTTACTGCTGCCCTGAGTGGAATTAAATAACTGCTTTAATTTTCGTTCTAAAACTACAAAAAAAAGGTTGCGATTAAAGTGACATGAGGTCTAAATTCTTAATGAAGTGATTAAGATCAAATACCATCAGAAATTAGTGCCGAAGTCTTGTTTTTGTGAATTTTGTTTTATCGTAATTTTATTTTTCTCTAAAAGAAACTGTCATAGGAACACCCTCAAAACCAAAATGCTTACGAATTATTCTCTCTAAAAATCTTCTATAAGATTCAGGTATGTGCTTGTGTTCATTTGCGAAAAATAAAAAGATGGGATAATGCTCACCAACTTGTGTTACAAACTTAATTTTTACTTCCCTTCCTGTTGGTGTTGCTGGCGGTGGAGTTTTAACAATTTCAGGAAGTATAATATCATTTAGTTCATTAGTAGGAATTTTTTTGTGTCTTTCTTCATTTATTTTTTTTGCGATTTCAATCAGCTTAAAAATTCTTTGTTTTGACAATGCCGAAATAAATACAATCACTGCATAATCAACCGTTGCAATTTCTGCTCTTATAGCGTCTTCATATTTCTTTGCAGTTCCAGTATCTTTTTCAATTAAATCCCATTTGTTAACGGCAATAATCAATCCTTTTCTTCTTCGGATAACTTCCTGTATAACTTTCTGATCCTGGTTATTAAGTCCAAGCTCAGCATCAAGAAGAAGAATTGAAACATCGGAATCCCAAATTGCCCTGTAAGTTCGAACATTCGAAAAGAACTCAATATTTTCTTTTACTTTTGTTTTTTTTCTCAGACCAGCTGTATCAACAAGAACAATTTCCTCCCCATAATATTTCAAAACGGAATCAATGCTATCTCTTGTTGTTCCGGGAATATTTGTAACAATACTTCTATCATATCCAAGCAATGCATTAGTTAAAGAAGATTTGCCGACATTAGGTTTTCCTACAATTGCAATATGAAGTCTATTGTCAACCGGATCAAATTCACTAGGGAATTTAAGTTGAGCATGTAAATCATCAAGAAGATTGCCGACATTTCTTCCATTCAATGCAGAAATATCATACATATCAGGAAAACCAAGTGAGTAGAAATATGATTTGTTTGCTTCAAAATTCGGTGAGTCACTTTTGTTAACCAAAAGAAATGATGGTTTTGAAGATCTGCGCAATATATTAGCCACTTCTTTATCAATTGGTGTCAGACCTATTCTTCCATCAACAACAAAAAGAATTGCATCACATTCATCGAGAGCAATTTCAATTTGCTCTCTAATAGCTATTTCAAACAGGTCTTCGGTATTTGGAACATAACCGCCGGTATCAATCACTCTAAATATTTTTCCGTTCCATTCAACATCGCCGTAATTTCTGTCACGTGTTACACCGCTAACATCATCAACTATTGCTGTATTGCTTTTTGTCAATCGATTAAAGAGAGTTGATTTACCGACGTTAGGTCTGCCAACAATTAAAACTAAAGGTGAACTCATTTATTTTATTATTCCTAAAAACTGTATTGCAAATTTAACTGTGGATAGTAATACAAAGTAAGTCCATTATTGAATTTTTCCAAACTAGCATGAACTTCAATGTCTTTATTAAAACTTTTAGCAGATAAAGCTGCGTCAAATGCGCTTATAACATGATTAGCGATGATAACCAGGACTGCTTTAGCAGCAACATTATAGTAATCATCTGCTTTATAAAACATATCTGAATACTCTTTGAACTGCGGAACATTTTGTGTGCTTCCATAAATATATTCTTTATTTGGATTGTCACCAAACTGTTTCCAGCCAACATTAAACTGATCGTATTTTCCTATCAATTCATAATACTGCTGTGTGCCATGAGGCGGCAACTGATGTGAATAATAACTGCCTGTTGTACCTGCAGCACCAACAGCCCTTTCCAATTTATTAAGCCAATCATAATCAACACTTCCATCAGAACGAATTACTTTACCCGCATAATCATCAGGGTTCAAACTTGGATTTAATTTTTTAATGTTGGTTAAAGTCCAGTTTGCATATCTATAAACCGACCAGCCATTAGCACCATTAGCATAATTGTGAGCATCATCAGTTTGCTGATCACCTTTTTTATCATAAACAAGCCCAAGTATAATTGCAGTCGCTTCAACTGCGAGAAACACACCCGATTTCACATAACGTTCAGAATAAAATTCACCTGCACCGGGTAAAAGTAAGGACATTCCTGCAGCAAGAATTGGAGTTTTTTTGCTGCCTGCTTCCTGATCTGAAAAATTTTGATTTAAACTCTTTGTCTCTTCAAACGAAATTTTTGAATCGATATTAAGAATACCTGTTAATTTATTTTTGCTCTTCATACTCAATTTATCAGTCTGCAATTCTGACATACTTTTGGATTGAGCATTTACGAATGAAGAAATGATTAACAAAATTGATAAAGCCGTTTTCATTTTAGGTCTTCCTCTTTTAGAAGTTGAAATCAAAAAGGATTCCGCCATAGAAACTCCATTCTTTGCCATATGATACATTTTCTCCGCGAATAATTTTTGCAAATTTATCGAATGAATAAGCAGCGTTAATAAACAAACTGGTTGGGAAGATATAAAATGAATTCATTTTGATTCTCAATTCTGCTCCGGCTCCCTTCTTGAAATCATTCATCGATGGGAATGATCCTGTCCAAGCATTTCCTAAATCACCATAAACCGAAAAATAGATTTTATCGATATAAATATGACCAATCCGAGTATCAATATTTTTAAGAAGTGGAAACCTGTAAGTAAGGTTCAACCATCCAATTTCATTTCCGCTAACTGCATAGAACGGATAACTTTTCATACCTATCAAACCGCCCAGGTAAAAATCGAAAAAGTCCGGTACTTCAGGACCCAAAATAGAACCTAATCGTAATTGTGCATTTAAAGTATTATCACTTCCAAGTGAAATATATTCTTTCCAGTTCAATTCAACACGATTGAATTTAAAATCATTATATACTGGCTGAAGCATACCGTCTACAACCTTGTAAGCATTTTCGTTATTGAACCGATTGAATTCATAATCATATTTCAATTCAATTTTTCTTCCAACAGGATTTATATCGGAATCGATTGTTGGAATAATTTCATCATGTGTGAATTTAAAAGACAAGTTTCGCCCGATATAATACTTATCGTTTGTGGTAGGATAAAGTGTATTATTGCTTTCAGGTAGAATAAAGCTATTAATTGTTGATGTATATTGACTAAAAATAAATCTAGCTTCAAGAATATCATTACGAGAAAATATTCTATGGCGCGCAACAATATCAAACTCAAACAGATTATAAGAAACTTCAATCGGAATTTTATAGTCAACTCTTGGCGGAATAAAAGTTGAATCGACACCAAAATCAATATCCATATTTGTAACGCGGCTGATGCTGTAAAGTTCAAGACCAATTTCAGGTTTTAAACCAAGATTATAAAGAAGCGGAAGTTTATCGCGGTAATCGAATTGAAGAAATAAGTCGCGTTCCATTTTTCTATTAATAGCAGCGCTTCCAAATATTGAATATCGATTTAAAACATCACTCGATGCTACATAAACGCCCGGTTTTAATCTATCGAGTCCAGAATTAAAAGTACTGTAATTATCATATCGAAGAAGCGGGAAAACTGAGATATTAGAAAAGAAACCCGAGTATTTTTCTTTTTGATAATCCGGCAATTCGTTATCATTAAAATTTCTAAGCTTGGCAACCTGATTTACAGCCAAATCTCCGTTAGGTTTGCTTTCATTTATCGGAGGATTATTTCTCCACTCATATTTTTTTGAAGAATCAACTTTTGATTGTTCTTCTTTGCTGATAAAAAATATTTTATAACCTTCTGCTGTATAACCTGAATACACAATATCGCCGTTCAGATTAACAGCCGGCATAAAAGCACCGCCTATCACATTTGTAAGCTGCTTCCGTTCTCCAGTAGCTAGATTAAGTTGATATATATTGAAGATTCCCGTTTCATCACTTGAATACAAAAGTTTTCCATTTTTCTCTTGAATAGGATTTCGCTCATCAGCTTGCGAAGTTGTGATCAATTTGTAATTTGAACCATCAGAATGAACACAAGCAATGTCCCTGTTGTCATGATATGAATAATCAAAAAAGATTTGAGAGTTATCATTAGAAAATTTTGGATTGACTAATTGTTACCCTTTTTCAAAAAATGTCAGTCTTTTAAAATTCTTTCCATCAATATCAACTATGCCAAGATTAACAGTTCCATCATTCTGATATATAAAAGTAATTTTCTTTCCGTCATTTGAGACCGAAGGATTATTTGCTCTTAAACCAAAAGTTAATCTTGTTTCTTTTTCGCTTTCCAAATCGTATACATATAAATCGTGAATATTAGTCCATTTCGGGTTATCATCGCTCAGCTTAGCATAGACAACCTTGTTGGAACCTTTTATAAAACTTGAAGTAGATCTTACACCGTTCTGGATTAATTTATCTTTTTTCGTCTCTAAATCGTAAAGATAAAGAGAAGAAAGACTCATGTAATCTGCTGTTTTATTTGATATGTATAAAATTTTCTTTCCATCAGCAGAAAATTCAGGGAGGAAATTTCCAAAACCTTCAGAGCAGATAATATCACCTGCTACTTTATTTGATACAACATCAGCGATTCTCTTTTTGTAATCTTCTTTTAGAAATGAACTCCACTCATTATAAATTTCATTTCCATTTTTACCTAAGACCTCTTGAAATGCAGCATCAATAGTGAAGTTAAATAGCTTACCAAGCTTATGAGTAATTAATCTTAATTTATCTTCACCATATTTTTGAGAAATATATCTTGTAAGAGCAAAACCAGAATTATAAACCGATTCATTCCCCAAACTGGTCTTTTCAAATACACCCATCTGATTCCATGTAAGCATTTTATTTTCCAATGCGTAGCTTCTTAGAATCATATCACGGTGAGTATCCCAATCATCATATCCAAATTCCTTTCTCATATACTGGGCAGTACCTTCTGCGAACCAGCTTGGCACATTAATTCCAGGTACCGGATAGGATGCAATGAAATTCGGAAATCCATAAAGTATATCAGGGCGGCGCTTGTCTTCATAATTCATGAATTGCAAATAAAAGATCGGGATTGTTCTACTTACTTTTAATGCTGATTGAATCTGCACCATGTGAGTAAATTCGTGAGAGATTACATTGCGGAGCCAATTATGAGTACCGCGTAAATCAAAATCCAGAGATGAAGCCCAAATTTCAATTTTGTTATCGAAGAAATATGTTGCACCATTTGAATAATCATCAATGTCTTTGATAATAAAATCAATTATCCCGGGATCATATTGGTACAGAGAAGTAATCGGGTCCCAAACTTCGTCGGCAATTTTTGCAACTGTACGGGCGGTCCGTTCGGCTTCTTCATGATAATGAACACGAACATGTTTGCCTTTAATTGTAAGCCAGTTGTAATCAGGATTGTAATCGTTAAACTGTGCAAAGTTTACAGTGAACGAGACCAGTAATAAGAAAATTATTTTTTTCATGAATTATTTTATAACAGCAATTTTAATGATTTTATTTCCAGAAGTGCCATCCGATCCGGTTACTTCAAGATTAGCGTAATAAACTCCGCTTTGAATTTTTTCTACATTCCAAATAATCTCATTATCGGTTCCGCCAATTGTGCGGCCAGATCCCTGATAAACTAATGAGCCGCCAATGTCAAAAATTTTCAACGAATAATCTGAATCTGTAGAAACAAAAAATCTAATGTTGGTTGAATTTCCATAGGCAGGATTAGGCCAGTTATATGCCTTATCCAAAGGGAAAAAATTATTATTAACTGATGGAATACTTGCAATATAAGAAAATGAATTTGTTTCATTCCCGTATAAATTGTTCCAACCTAGAGTAGACGGATTGTTTGATAATGTCCAAATTGATAATCTATTTAATTCATCAAGAGTTGTTAAAAATGTTGATTTGCTATTTGTAAACACAGTCATTAATGTATTTTGATTTGAACCAATATTTAACTGGCCTCCGAATAAATCCAATTTTCCTTTTGAGCCGGCAAACGAAATATCGCCAATCGAATTAATTGAGATAGTTTCGAATGTATTTGCCGCATCAAGATCAACAGTTAAAGGAGAACCAAACAAATAATTTTGACTAAATCTTACCGGGAATCCATCAACAAGTTTTCCAAAAATATTATAAGCTTCCAGCTTAACACCATTAGAAACAAGGATACTGTTTTCACCACTCTTATCAACCTGACCGAGAGAAAAGGAGTTGATTCTTGTATCAGCAGAAACAGTAAATGAACTGACAATCTCTTTTCCTTTAAAGACACTGAAATTATTATTAGGTCCAAGAACAATTAGATAAGTTTTCGCTGAAGCATTTCGTGAATAGCTGATTTGATTTGGTGAGTATACAGAAATATAATTTCCCGGTCCTAAATAAACTCCTTCCTGCGCTGTAACAGCATATTGGTCATCAATTACAGCAATACTTTTTAAAGCTGAATTAGTGATTTTGATACTCACATCACTATTATTAAAATTCGCGTCAAGCAAATTTTTTATCGATATAATTTTTAGGATGCCATTATTGTATCCAACATAAAGAAAAGGATTTCCTGAAGTGAAAGAAATTACAGGAGCAGTTGTAGCTACAATATTTTCAACAGGAAGTGTTCTAACAAATTCGCTGCTGGCTGTTTTGATATAAACATTAATTTTATTTCCGGTCACACCGGCAACAACTTCAGTATTGTTGTAATAAACTGCAGCTGGTTTGAAATCGCTGAAACCATTGTATGAAAAGAGCTTTTCACCATTTAGATTATATTTATTGAGATTTCCGCTGTCAGTGATATAGAAATAGTTATCAGTACCGTTGCTAAGCTGAGTAATTGTTTTAGCGTTTCCACTTAAAGATAATTGAAATTTCTTTACAACCGATCCAAGTGAAACATTAAAAGACATTTTATTAGAAAGTGATGAAAAATTTTCAAATGTAAGATAATTAGTAGCGCCGGAATTACTTTTTGTATTTGGTTTTGTATCAGTGGCAAACCTGTTTGAATAATATTTTGCTTTATTGCCTTTGTACCAAAAATCCTGGTAATTTCCATCACCTATCATGGTTCCGAAAATAGTTTCAAACTTTTGACCGATTTCCTGCACACCATCAGCTTCAACTACAAAAATTCCCCTGTTATCTGGATCAGCATTTATATTATTCTCAGCAATTTTAGCATTGATAATCTTTTCATCAATATGCCAGATAACAATTCCATTTCCAGGCGCTGATGCATCAAATTCATCTACATCTATAACAACTCCCCCCTGAATTTTATCAGGTGTAATATTATAATAACCGGTAGTATCTGCTGTGAATGACTTTGTAAAAATCTGATTGTTCTTTTTTATAGTAAGCACCATATTATTTTTAAGTGCATCCTGCTGCCTGTTTTCAACCAAAAAATATTCCTGAGAATTAATTGGCACCTTTAAAATCGTAGTATCAGTCACTGATGCAGCTAGTCCGGTAGTAATATTAATTTTAGAAGTACTGCCTGAATATAATTTCGGGGTTTCCCATCCTAAATAAATTTTTTCCCATGCAGATGGTTCTGGCGGGAACATACCATAATTAGCGCCGATTGACTGTGCGTCCATTAATCCAAATCTTCCAATTGCACTGATGCCTGTTGTAGTATTGAAAAGATCAGGCAGCCCAATATGATTGCCGATGTTATTAACTACTTCACCATTAATCGAAACTTGATTCAGGTAAGTTGTGCCGTCTATAAAATCCTGCTCGCGCGATTCGGTTTCTGGAAGGATTATCGAATTTTTTATTAATCCTGTTTTCATCTGGAAGCCGGAGAACTGATTGGTAAAAATCTTTTTCAATGTAGCAAGTCCAAGATAAACAGAAGGCATGTTTCTATCTATTGAGAATGTTCCCAAATCCAATCCATGACTTACACCGGCATGAAATATTATAAATAAATTGTAGTCTGAAAATTTTATATCTGTAAATTTATTTTCGGCAAGAGTCCAAACTTACTGAGCAAAATACCCAAGTGGTGATAGATCATTTGAATTATAACCAGGCGAGTAGTCTCTCATATATTTTGAAACAGTAACAACCTGGGGCAAAACTTTATAGACGAGATCGAGTTTACCTTTTGAAACTTTTTTATAATAGTTTTTTGCGAAAAGAAGATGATCCGAAAAATAATTTGCATCGTGAGGCAAAGGATCTAAAATTGTATCTCCGTATGTTTTTGTGTAGTGACTGCCAAATTTTCCGGTTCCTGTTGTTGCATCATATTTATCTTCCTGAAATTCCACCATGACAGCCAGAACTTTTAGTGTATCTGTTTTGGCGGCATTGTTTAATAAACCGGGAAGAGTAGCCGCTTGTTTGCTAAAAGATTGGGCAGCTAAACTGCCCATTCCAATCAAAAATATGAGAACCCAAAAATTTTTTTTCATAAGAAGTTATATGCCCCTTGGAAATCCTAATGTATGACTCGGCTTCGCCCCCCACCCAATCAGTAGTGAAAAACGTAATGTATTCGACAGAGGATGATTTTCGGTCCCTTTAAAAACATCTGTTG
>DAIEQP010000292.1 GCA_027347805.1 Ignavibacteria bacterium
AATGGCTGGAGAAGTATGTAAAGAATGCGGATAAGAACGAGCCAAAGAAAGACAAGAAAGCGTTTTGAGTTAAGAGTTTTGAGTTGAGAATTATGAGGTCTGAATTAGAATCCGGCATCAGGTCAGGATGGTTACTTAAAAATAAATGATGGTTTTCATCTTCATCGAATTGCTGACATCCCTTATAATAAATATTCTACTATAAAGTGCCTTGACAATTCCTACTTTGGTTTGATTCTTGGGAAAAAAATTGATCGTTCCGAATTCGATTCATCTGATTCAATTACACTTCAGATTTTTATCCGTCTACTGGATAATGCTTATCAAGCATTTGTTGCAAGGGTGAAAGAGAAAAATTTAATTTTTTCTCTTAACCACAAAGTTCTTCAGCTAAATAGTCTTGTTGATACAGGTATAGAAATATCAAAACTTGAGAATAATGCCCAGTTACTTGAACTTGCGTTGGAAAGAGCAGTGGCATTAACAAATGCATCTAAAGGAATAATGAGAATTGTTCAAAAAAATGAAGTGATAGGAAGTTTAAGATTGCCAAATACTATAAACATTGAGGAAACTTTGGAATCTATTGATAAAATAGAAACTACTGTTGATTACAAAGGTTATAGTTACATTGTTACTTTAGTCGATAAAGAAAGCAGGGAAGGCAAAACAAAGTTTGATGAGACTGATGAAATATTACTGACTGCATTTGCGAGGCAGGTACATAGCGCCGTTGAAAATAAGGAACTTCACAAAGAAGCTCTTGAAAATGAAACAATAAAAAAAGAATTATCGGTTGCATCTTCTATTCAGAAAAAAATCATTCCTGATAAACTTCCATTAATTAATGGATATGAAATTGCTGGAATAAATATTCCTTCGAAGGAAGTTGGCGGAGATTATTATGACTGCAGAATATTGCATAATGGAAAAGTTGCGCTGGTGATGGCGGATGTTACTGGAAAAGGAGTTCCGGCCTCGTTATTAGTAAGTACTCTAAGTGCATCACTGCATGCATATCTGGAGATGAATATTCCTTTGGCCGAGGTTGCAATTCGTTTGAATAAGCTTATTTATCAATCCACCCCTTCGGATAAATTTATTACCTGTTTTATTGCTATCCTCGATCCCAATTCCGGTGAAATGAATGTTATTAATGCTGGGCATAACCCTTCACTGCATTTGAAAAGAGATAATGAACTATCAAAAATTGGAGCAGGTGGAGTTGCTCTAGGTATGTTTGATCTAGGGCTCCCTTTCGATGGTGAAAAAATTATTCTTGAAAAAGGCGAACGGATCCTATTGTATACAGATGGAATTCCTGAAGCAATGAACGAATTCAATGAAGAATATTCAGACGCAAGGCTTGAGAAATTTTGTTTTGATAACAACCAATCTAATGCTGATCTCTTTATTGATCATCTTGTTAGCGACATTAGAAGTTTTACAAAAGATACTCCACAAAGTGATGATATTACTGCTTTATACTTAATCCGTATGGCGTAAAAATTTTTTAATTATAAATCAGACACAATGTGTGAAATTTTGGCTTCATCAACAATTTTATTTGACTAGCAGAGAGAGTGAAGGTTGTTATGAATATTAAACAAAAATTTCTTTTGATCAGTCTTGCAATCAGCACATTGAATTTACAGTCAATTGCTCAGCAAAGAATCAAGACAGAAGCCAATTCTGATATTGTTGAATACACCAACAAAGAAGGGCTACCTACAACAAATATCTCCAACATTGTGCATACAAAGGACGGATATATTTGGATCTCCGGAATTGAAGGTACTTACAGATTTAATGGTTATGATTTTGAAGAAGTTGGTGAGGAGATAGAACTTCCTAAAATGCAAAGCATTTACTACGATTCGACAAAAAATATAATCTACTTCGCATCCCCCAAGAAATTCATAACGTTTGATGGAAAAGAATTTAAAACCTATACTAAGAAGGATGGATACAATATAAATGGACTCCCGGGACAAGTTATAAATTTTATTAATGCCGATAGTAAAGGGAGAATATGGATCGGCTCAAGTACACCTTACATTGATAAAAAATATAATGGTGGTTTAACAAAGTTTGAACAAGGAAAATTTTCAGTTTATGATTCCACAACATTTCCATTAGACAATTCAAATGGGTTTATAGAAACACCATATGGGGATTTAATTTTTACGTCAGCAGGCAGAAATACGCAAACAGGTGAAGGATCATACATTGCTTTATTTAAAAATGGTGTTTTTAAAAGAATAGACGAATCAGAAGGAATCAGGCTTCAAAATGCTCTTATGCTGCCAGAAAATATAACATCATCAATTGATAAAGATGGAAATACATGGTTAGCTTTTCTGGGTATACAAACATCTCGCACTGCCACAAAAAATACTTCCGGCGTTTTAATGTACGATGGTACAAAATTTCATGAATATGTTAATTTTATTCTACAATCACAAAAAGAACTGCTTCCCATTCAGGTTTACTACAGCAAACAGCTGAATAAAGTATTATTGACCACTGCAACAATTTCAAATGAGTATTTAACATTTAATTCGCAAAACAAATCTATTTATGAATTTGTTAATGGTGGATGGAAGCCTTCAGATATTATCAGCAGTATTCAAAATATAACAAATATTAAAACTGGAAAAACTATTAATGACTTTCATTATGCCCAGACATTTTTTATAAAGAGCAATAAGTACTTCCCCGAAATGTTGATTTTCCGTACAACTCTTGAAACACAGGTTCAAAGTTCTACCTATTCTGACCAGATTTATACATATAATAATGGTAAGTGGATTAAGCACGATGCATTTACAGCCATACCTTTTGAAGCTACAAATGATGGATTGATAATGGGTACTAAAAAAGGTTTTGGAATTTATTATCCAAACTATTCGAAGATGCTGACTCAAAAAGATGGCTTACTTCAATTGCTTGGTGGAATTCCAATGTTATATACCGACAAAAACGGTGTGGTCTGGTTTTCTTATTCCTATTCAGCATTACCGGCGTACGCTCAGACATTTAACACCGGCATAAATATGTGGGATGGGAAAAAATTAAGATCGTTTACTGAAAAAGATGGTCTTCTTAGTAATATTACTTTCCAGACATTTCAAGACAGTAAAATGAGAGTGTGGATTGCCACAGCAAAAGGAATTACATCAGCCAGGGAAATTCTGAATAGCGATAACGAGCAGATTTTTAAGTTTAGCAATATTGAATCAGATAATCGCAAATTCTATAATACTTCAAATGTTCTTGAAACCAGAAAAGGAGAAATATTTGTTTGGCAAAATTATGTCAGACCAGAATCAAAAGACCTTATTAAAGCCGATTTTTTCCTTGCAAAATTTAATGGTGAAAAATTAATTGAAATTAAATCCCCTTTTTCTCAGGAGGATAATTCAAAAAAGTATCAACTCTTCGATCTTCATGAAGATAATGACGGACGAATATTATTGACCGGTTTATTTTCTGACAATGTAAAGGAACTTACTTCAGTTAATTCTAAAATTATGTTTTATGATGGAAAGTTATGGCAGGCTCCACCCAAAAGCTGGAATGTTCCCTACGATCAGCTTCATTATGTCGGAAATTTAAAAAATGGAATGTACTTTTTAACCTCGGGCGGATTCTATGTCTTTAATGGAAAGAAGTTTATTAACCTTAGTGATAGCGTTGATGCTGCAGCTGATTTTAGAATTTTGAAAGGTGCCAGTGTTGCAGGAACTAAGACTGATATTCAGGCGGGAGAAAGATTGTATATCAGACTTAGAAATAGAGGACTTGCAATATTTGATGGAACACATCTTAATTTTTATACAAAAAAAGAAGGACTGCCTTCTACAAATATTTCAAATCCAACGGTAGATTCAAAAGGAAATGTTTTCTTTGGTTTTCCGGCCGGGGCATTGCAAATCACTGGCGACAAATTCCAAACATATTACGATGATGAAAATGTTGTAACTGGTGGGCCATATGCTGCAATAATGGATGGTTTTGGTAATCTTGTAGAATATTACAATGGTGTTGGTCTTTATATCAATAAAGGAGAGACAAAAAGTTATCCATTGAAAATATCCTCTGTGGCCGTTAATAAACAATATTTCTACTACAAATATCCTGATGAATTAAATTACTCGCATAATTCTTTTCTTTTCTATTTCTTTTCTTCTTT
>DAIEQP010000326.1 GCA_027347805.1 Ignavibacteria bacterium
GGCAGGAACAAGGATGCCGAACAATACCAACAACTTTTTATTTATTAATAATATTTTTTAGAACATACTACTTTATAGAGTAACTTAGTTTTATAACCAAACATAAAAATTAGAACAATGCCGAAATGAAAAACGGCGTCCGCTTGATTGGCTTGTTATACTTACGTTCTTATAATCTAAAGGTAGAACTAAAAATAATTCTGCCTTCTCTAAAAGAATATCTTTATTTGATCAATAACATTTTTCTAATTATTTGATTATTTCCAGCAGTCAATTGGTAGATATAAGTACCACTTGGTAATTTAGATGCATCAAATTCAACTTCATGTTTGCCAGATGGTTTTGCTTCATTAACCAGGGTTACTATTTCTCTACCAAGTATGTCATATACTTTCAATGTTACAAAACTTGCCTCAGGTAAATGATAAGATATTTTAGTTGTTGGATTAAATGGATTAGGATAGTTATCAAATAATTGATAATCAGTTGAGTTTTTGATTAATTCTTGATTTTGATTTATTGTAATTACTTTACTCAGGTCCGACTTAGCATCATAAACACCGGCTACATATAATAGCCATTCCGCAGCCTCCATTTCTGTATTATTTTCAAATTTAGTTTTTACGGAAGAAAGCATTTCCTTTGAAAGATCAAACTTGCCGGAATTGTAGTAAATGAAGAACAAATTCATTCCACCACTTCTTTCGTGAATTGTACCATTATAATCGTTTATTAATTGAGTGTTAATTTCAATTGCCTCGTTAATATTGTTTTCACTGGTGTATATCTTAGATAATGCTTCCATGGCAATTGGTTTTAATCCGTTAAAGTCATATTTCGTTTGAATAAAACCTTTTATAAAGGTAAGTATTTTTAAATCTTTAGTCTCAGCATATATATTGCCTAATTCTACTAAAGCTATTTTTGCCTCTGACATCTCTTTTTTAGAAGATAGAATCGATTTATAAATATTAAAAGCTTCATTATAATTCTTTGTGAAACGTAATTCTCTAGCTTTGAGCAAATCATCAAAAACTACAGATTGTTGTATCTCAGTATTATTCGGCGAACCAGAATTATTTATTGAAAAGCTTAAACCTGTTGGTAAAGTTTCATTGTTGGAGTATGGAGTACTAAGCATACTTCTTGAAGGACCGGGGTCTGATGTTAAGGAAGGATCCCAATAAATAGTTGAGCCATTAACAGATATTATCTTGTTGGGGTCTGGAGTAGAAGAACCCCACCAATCATATCTTGCATAAATAGTAGAATAATAATTTGCATATGCGTTTGCACAACTGTTATTTATGAAACGATTATTATATGCAATATCTGAAGCACCAGCACTAGGTGTGGAATAGTAATCGGCTACAATTCCATAATAGCCACTTTGTAAAGTGTTTTTACCTTCAGATAAACCGCCGCCCACACCACCAAATAATGGGCTAGCAAAATTGTAACAATAAACAGAAGCTTTGTTGGCAGAAGTAGAACCGGTTATCATGTTATATCTTAAGTATGGATTAGAATGACTAATATAAATTCCATGTTCAGGATTGTTACGAATTATATTGTTATAAATATATGGTTGCCCATTAGATAAAACTTGTATGCCGCTCGTAGCTCCAACATTATTTTCTATTGTGCAGTTTTGAATGGTTGGTGATGAACCGTTAATAACTATCGCTGCACCGCCATAAGTTTGTACATTTGTTATAATGCTCCAATTTAATGTACCGCTACTACCGGAATTATAAACAATTCCACCCCATGAACCGGTAGCGCCTATTCTATCAAATGTAACGTTTTCGGTTGCTGTACCCCACGTATTTAATATGCCATTAACAATTATTTTTTTGCCTGAAGCAAACCTCAATATTGAGCCCGCTTGAATATTAAAAGTTACTCCATTGTTAATTGTTAAGTCAGAGTTAAAATACCATGTGCCTTTGGGTAGTGTGGTATTGACATCAATAATGTAATTATTGATGTTAAAATCTGCTTTTGCAATACCAGTGTTATATTGAAAATTTTTGAAAACAAATCCAGAAGCAATGTTGTGAGCATAAGTTTCGTTTTGATTGTACCAATTGCTATTGGGATTTGAGTAAAAAGTAAAGCTTTTGCCATCACCCGGTAAATAAAATATGCTAGAGTCTCCAACTTCTACTTGACCATAATATGGTCCTCCAACTATTTGATTATTTACAACTTTTCTTACTTCAAGTTTATCTCTTCCGCTTATTGGATTTTGAATTCCGGTGTCATACTGGTCATCTGTCCAATTTGTTTTACCGTGGGCGGCTTCAATGTCAATATCCTTACTATACCAATTGGTAAAATCTCCACCATTTAATAAGCCATCTCCTTTTGTATGCCAAATTAATATACCACCTTTTTCTTTATCTACTGTTGGAAAGTTTTTAAAAACATAACTTCTGTTCGGAACGATATAAGTGATGTAAAGTTTCTGATTGGGTATCGCGTTCGATGGTAAATTTGGCGGAGTGTAACAGTATAGAGCTTTTGAAAATTGGTAATCTTGCAAAGTAAAATTATTCAAGTCACCAGTTATATTAGTTGGTTAAATCCAACCTTTCACTGCACTATAAGTTGGATTGTAAGGGGAAGGTTGAGTAAAGACTCGCTGGTCATCATAGAAGCCAAGTATATGCGACATTGCATCAAAACTGCCAAGCCCCCAATGATTAAATGTGGTTGGATATTCATGTTCTTGGTCATCAAAACCAAAATAAAAATGGCCATCTTCATGAACTATAACACCATAATAATTATCCCGATTTATCCCACGGCTTTCATGATTAACACGAACTTTTATTAAACCGTTGCTTCCCTGATCATTGGTTATATATTCATAACTGTACCCTCCTCCAACATATGCAACTCCCCAATTGCCGGGGCCTATAGATGTAAAATGTAATTCAACTATTCCGTCATTGTTCCAATCATAAAGAGCAAAATTTACAGTTGCATCAGCAGTTTGTAGAACATACTGCATGTTATTTGTGCCATGACTGTGTTGTGATGGAACAGTCAACATTTCATATGCGTGTGTTGCATCTCTTTTTAATACCGTGGGTTGATAAATAAAATTAGCGTGAGTTGATTGACTAAAATATGAGGGTAGATGAGTATTGAATAAATCGTTAAACCAATCTGGTAAAACACAACCAGAACCTGGGTCCATCGCAATTATTACAACCTCCTTTATTGTTTCTTGAGTTAAAGTCATAACTCCATTTAGATTCTTTGCCGGTTGATAATTTGGGTTAACATGCACAATATCACTAAAACCTTGCGCAAATAACTGCGCAGAAATAATAAAAAACATTGCAGAAAATAATTTTAACTTTTTCATACTTAGGTTCCCCTTATTATTTTAAATAAACCATTTGTTTTGAAATTTGTTGCGTTGGTGTTTTTAATCTGTATATATAAACACCGCTTGCAAGATTGTACAATTGCGGAGCAAAAACTATAGTGTGCATTCCCGCATTCATCTCTTTATCAATTAACTTAGCTATTTCTTTGCCCAATAAATCAAATATAATTATTGTTACATGTTCAGATTTGGGCAAGTTATACGAAATAATAGTTGAACTATTAAAGGGATTAGGATAATTTGGAAAAAGATAATAGTCGATCGGATTATTGTTTTCATCTGTTTCCACCCCTACCGGCTCACCGTTCTCATCCTTTAATAAATATGAGATGTATAATTTGGGATTAAAATCACCATTGCCCAAAGAATCTACTATAACATCTCTATCAGAACTAAAAATTAATACTTTGCCATCTTCAGATATCCAGGGATACATGTCAGAACCTCCGGCAATAGACCCGGGCCACTTAATTGAATCGGGATAATAACCCTGTGAATTAATATTTAGATAATATGGTGTTCCCCATTCTTTTTTATTGTCATCCCAGTATGAAACCGCTAGTTCTTGTTTGCGTTTGCTTGCCTGATCAAGAGGTAAGTTGGGGTCATCTCTTACATATTGTTGCCCCAAATAAAGCTTCTTTTTATTGGCAGTTAAT
This sequence comes from Ignavibacteria bacterium, assembly GCA_027347805.1. GTDB lineage: Bacteria > Bacteroidota > Ignavibacteria > Ignavibacteriales > Melioribacteraceae > Stygiobacter. Next base: position 4,063 of record DAIEQP010000326.1, read on the forward strand.
GATAGACCATATTTGTCTGAACGTCGAAAAGGATGCATAAAAATATTAGCAAAGCTGTCAGCTATAGCCCATTCATTTTTCTGTTTATCAAATATGTAATAATAAATTGTCGCTAATCCAATATGATTGCTGATTGTATAAACAGTATCTTCACTTACCTCATATAAATATCCATCTCCGCGGCGAGTGTTTATAACATCACCCATATTCACCATTACACCCCAATCTTTACTATCCTTATCCCATATACTTTTCCATATATCTACTCCTTTTCCAACTGTCCAGTGAGCAATATATAAGCGCTTTCCATCTCTACTAATTGAACATGAAAACGGTGCATACTGCCCCGGAATGTTTATTTTCTCATTTAGTCTAAGCGTATCCCAAACTATATTCTGATTTATTATTTTTCTTACTGCTCTATAAACACCATTTCCACCAGTGTAATAAATGGTATCGAAATTTCTTGTGAAAGATGGTGTGTCATACCATTTCCATTTTTGGTTTAATGCACTATCAAGTAAAACTGGTTTACTCCATACCTCAGGTGCTAATGGCCAATCCTGAGAATAAACCATGGTTACAGTTGTAATTAACAAAAACCACATTTTATAAAATGCCTTCATAATTATTCCTCTCTTTTCAATAACATTGCAATGCGTTAATCCCAATCCATTCTGCTAAGTAAAACCGACAGGAAATAACACAACAAGAATCAGAAATATTTTCCTTTTTACCGCCATACTACACCTTATGTAAGTATAACGACGTTGCCGATAAGCGGCGCCCCAGCTTGCCTGCCGAAGTTTTAACGAAGGCAGGAACAAGGATGCCGAACAATACCAACAACTTTTTATTTATTAATAATATTTTTTAGAACATACTACTT
>DAIEQP010000342.1 GCA_027347805.1 Ignavibacteria bacterium
ATAAGAAAAAAATCGAGCATGAAACCAAGCGCTGGCTGGATGCATTTGAACATTGCGCTCACGGAATTGCAATTGGCGATCCCAGAACTAATAATATTGTCGCATGCAACAATGCCTTTGCAGCTATAAGTGGGACAACAATCAGAGAAATAATTAATACTCCTATTTTATCTAAATATGCACCGGAAGAACATGAGCATGTAAAAAACAGTATTGTTTATTCTGATAAAACAGGTAAAGTGAGATATGAATCCGTAATGGTAAGAAATGACGGCACAAGGTTTCCTGTTCAGATGGATATAGTAAGTGTAAAAGACAATGAAGGAAATGTTGCCTACCGGGTTGCAACAATGCAGGATATAACTGAACGTAAAAATGCCGAAAGCGAATATAGAAAAAGTGAATTTCGTTTTAAGAGACTGGTTGATGAAGCTCCTGATGCAATTATTGTTCAAATCGGAAAAAAATTTTTCTATGTAAATGAAAAGGCGAGACTGCTGTTCGGTTTTGAATCCAAAGAAGAACTAATAGGAAAAAATGTCATTGATTATTTTCACCCGGATTATAGAGCACTGGTAGAGAGCAGAATTTCGAACTTGAATGATGAATTAAATTCAGTTCCGAATGTTGAAGAGATTATATTAAATAAAGGGGGAAAATCAATTTTTGTTGAAGTCTCTGCAATTCCATACACAGTTGGTGAAAAAAACGGCGCTCTTGTTTTCCTGAGGGATATATCGGATAGAAAACTTGCCGAAGCCGAGCTGGAGAAGAACCGCGAACTTGTTCATTTAGCCGGTGAAATGGCAAAAATAGGGGGATGGGAATTTGATGTTGTAACCGGTGAAGGAACATGGACAGATGAAACAGCATTAATTCATGATGTTGATCCAATGGATGTTACAAATAAATCGATTGGACTTTCTGTTTATAATGGAATTCATCGTGAAAAAATTGAGAACGCGATTAATCTAGCAGTTCAAAAGGGAATACCATACGATCTTGAACTTGAAATGACTTCAATGAAGGGAGTTCATAAATGGGTTCATACAAAAGGAATTCCGATTTCTGAAAATGGTAAAGTTGTTAAACTACGCGGGTCCTTCCAGGATATAACTGATCTAAAAGAAAAGGAATTTGAAATTGAAAAGCATAAGAATCATCTTGAAGAATTAGTGCGTGAGAGGACATCCGAGTTAAATGAAATTAACAGGAAACTTCTTGAGGAAATTGAAAAGGAAATCCAGATTGAATTTCTTTTGCGCGAATCTCTTATTAAAGAAAAAGAATTGAATGAAATGAAGGGGAGATTTATATCAACTGTATCTCACGAATTCAGAACACCATTAACAGCTATTCTTACTTCGGTTGAACTGCTTGGGCGGTATAGTAAAAACTGGGATGCTGAAAAATTCGCTTCTCACATTCACAGGATTACAAATTCTATCGGGTACCTTACAAAACTGCTCGATGATATTCTTCTTATTAACAGGGCAGATCTGGATAAGCTTGAATTCCATCCTGAAAAAATTGATCTGGAAGCCAAATGCCATGAAATAATAAAATTATCCGAGCCGCAGATTATTCAGAATTATAATCTTGATTTTACCTACAGGTGTTCGAATAAATTTATGTATCTGGATTCCAAATTAATTACATATATACTTAACAATCTTATTTCTAATGCTATTAAATATTCTCCTAACGGCGGAAGTATAAAATTTGATGTAGCGAAGGAGGGAAATAGAATTGTTTTTGAAATAACAGATAATGGAATTGGAATACCAAAAGAAGATATACCAAGATTGTTTGATTCATTTCACCGTGCATCAAACGCGCAGGATATAAAAGGTACCGGTTTGGGTTTATCAATTGTTAAACGTGCAGTTGATATACATAAAGGAGAAATCTTTGTCGATTCACAGGTTGGTTCAGGAACAAAGTTTACTGTTGCAATTCCGGTTTCTGATAATGTTTACTGAATTTTACGCACATAAATACCCCGTTAAAGATTAAATACCATATAGATCTACTTGATTCTTTTTTAAATAAACGGATGAGGATAAAATGAGAAACAGCAGAAGATTAATGTCTGTTTTATTAATCGTATTACTTTCAGTAATGAATTTATTTGCTCAGAATGTTCAGCTGAGCGAACGCTCCGCGATTGGAATCAACTTGGGAATGTACAGCGGATCAAAAGCATCAAACATTTCTGCAATCAACGGTATGAAAACAGAAGTTATGGCATCAGGTTTTTCTGGCGGAGTATTTTTTCAATACTGGCTTCAGGAGGATCTTGCTCTTAAATTAAACGCAGGAATGTTAACAGGGAATGCAAAAGTATCTGTCAATATTGCAAATGTCTCCGAGCAGGCAAGTTCTGTTATGCCGATAACTCTCGGATTAAATTATTATTTGCTTAGTATAATTAAGAATGATGCTGTTCGACCATATTTTACTGCAGCGGTCGGAATGTATGTTGGTAATGAAGCTAAGAATTCAATTTTATCTCAGCAGGTTCATTCAGAAAATGCTTTCGGCGGTAAAGCTGGCGCCGGAGTAGATTTTATATTGGGCAATCACTTTATTCTTGGCGCAAATGCAGGATATAATTTGATGTCCAATTTTGAAAATCCGGTCGGCGGAAATAAAAATTATAATGGTGCTGAATTCCTTTTCCAGTTCGAATATGTATTCTGAAAATTGAGCTGAAACCGGTCGCTATTTTATATTATTAAACCAATTATTGATTGAATTACTTTCATAATCGACGGCGGATACATGTTTATATTCATTCGTCTTTGAGGAATAAATATAATCTTTAGACCACTGATCAATATTGTTTATTATTTCCTCAATAGCATTTAAAACAGTCCGCAGTTCATCATCAGTCATTGTAGGGTGAAGCGAGAGACGCACCCATCCCGGTTTTTCAGAAAGGTCACCCTTATTTATTTTATCTGTAATTCTTTTGGATCTTGTCGGATCAACATGAAGAAGATAATGGCCGTAAGTGCCGGCGCATGAACAGCCTCCTCTAACCTGAATTCCAAAACGGTCATTTAATAGTCTTACCATTAAATTGTAATGAATATCTTCAATGTAAAAGGAGATAACGCCAATTCTATCCTGATGTTCATGTGCAAGTATATGTAGTGAAGGAATTTTTAAGAGCCATTCAAACGCAGTTGATAATAATTCCTTTTCACGTTTTAAAATATTCTCAACGCCAATTTCTTCTTTAAGTTTTATTGCCATCGCAGTTTTAATTGCCTGCAGAAATCCCGGTGTGCCGCCATCTTCTCTTGCTTCAATATCTTCAATAAATTTATGTTCACCCCAAGGATTAGTCCAGTCAACAGTACCGCCCCCCGGCTGATCAGGAATTAATCTTTTATATAGTTTAGAATTAAAAACCATTACACCAGAAGTGCCGGGTCCTCCTAAAAATTTGTGGGGCGAAAAGAATATTGCATCAAGACTTTCTTCAGGATCGTCTGTGTGCATTATAATATCAACGTAAGGAGCAGATGCAGCAAAATCCACAAAACATATTCCATTATAGTTGTGAATCAATTTTGCCATTTTATGATAGGGAGGTATTAATCCTGAAACATTTGAAGCAGCAGTAAATGACCCGATTTTAGTTTTTCTGGATTCATATTTTCTTAATAGTTCTTCAAGATTTTGCAGACTTACCAATCCCTGATCATCAGGTTTAATAATTTCCACATCACAAATTGTTTCAAGCCAGGAAGTCTGGTTTGAATGATGTTCCATGTGAGTCAGGAATAAAATCGGTTTTTCATTTTCAGGAATAGTTGTGTATTTGTGGAGCTGTTCAGGTATAGATAATCCAAGGATTCGCTGGAATTTATTTATAACAGCTGTCATTCCATAACCGGCAAAAACTATTACATCATTCTCGTCTGCCTTAACATGTTTTTTAATTATTGACCGGGCACGATGATAAGCTTTTGTCATTGAAGTGCCTGTAACGGAAGATTCAGAATGAGTGTTGCCAACAAATGGGAAAATATTTTTCAGAAAAATATCTTCGATAGGCATATATAATCTGCCGCTTGCTATCCAATCGGCATAAATAATTTTTTTTGTTCCGTAAGGTGAATTGAATTCCTGTTCGATTCCAATAATGTTATTTCTGAATTTTGAAAAATAGTTTTCAAGTGTCATTAAATACCCAAATCAATTATTAATTTATATTATCGATTAAAAACCTGGCTGCACATTTCTTTTCTTATACCGGAATTATCCTGAGAAAAACATTCATCAGGGTCGCAGCATGTTTTGCAGACACGTTTAAAAGCTTTCAAAGAATTAAGCTTTATAAAGGGGGAGAGGAAATCGGGTTTAACCTGCTCTTCATGAAACAAATCTGTGCTGAGATATTTTTTATTATCATCCGGAAAAATTGTAACAACAATTGCATCTTTTCCTAGCTGGTTCTGTATTTTTAACGCACCAAGGAAATTTGCACCTGAAGAAATTCCAACGCCCAAACCAAGTTCACTGGCAAGTTTCTGTGCCATTATAATTGCATCTCCATCATCAACACCCACTATTTCATCTAGTTTATTTAGATCCAGAATCTGAGGAATAAACTCATCAGAAATTCCTTGGATTCTATGTTTTCCGACTTTATAACCTGTTGATAAAGTAGGCGAGTTAGAGGGCTCAAGAGGATGCAGTTTAATAGAAGGGAATTTTTCTTTAAGAAATTTGCCGGTGCCCATAATTGTACCGCCGGTTCCAACTCCCGCAACAAAAGCATCAGGAACAAGATTGTTAAATTTCAGCTGCCAGAAAATTTCGGGTCCGGTAGTTTTATAATGAGCAGAACAATTATTTTCATTAGCAAATTGTTTTGGCAGAAAAGAATTTTCGGTTGCTGCAGCCAGTTCTTCAGATTTTTTTATACTGCCGAGAAATCCACCTTCTTCTTTACTGACTAAAATTATTTTAGCACCGAAACTTTTTATTAAATTAATTCTTTCACTGCTTAGCCAGTCAGGCATAAAGATTGTCACATCATGTCCAAGATTTCTTCCAATCGCAGAAAAGGAGATTCCTGTATTACCGCTTGTTGCTTCAATTATTTGAGAATGCGGATTAAGAATGCCGAGAGAATAAGCATTTTGCAGGATGTGAAAAGCCATTCTATCTTTTATGCTGCCTGTCATATTCAGGTTTTCGGCTTTAGCATAAAGCAAACGTTTTTCACCATTGAATTCGAAAGAAATTTCAATTAAAGGCGTGTTGCCAATAAGGTGACTTAAATTTTCAATTCTGCTTTTCATAATTCGCCAAATTTTTAATGGGTTAAAATAAAAAGAAAAGTATAAGTGCAGAAGGAATTTTTGCGTGGAAATAAAAAAGCCTCGAGTGGTTCGAGGCTTAAAACTATCCTAAATAAGCTTTTAGGTTTTTACTTCTATTTGAATGCCTCAAGCGAATCAAGGCTTTCTCTTTAATTTGTCGTACGCGTTCACGTGTTAAATTAAGTTTTTCACCAATTTCTTCAAGTGTTAAAGAATGTTCTTTACCAAGTCCAAAATATAATCTTATCACTTCAGCTTCACGTTCTGTAAGAGTAGAAAGTGAGCGTTCAATTTCAGCTTTTAAAGATTCTTTCATTAATGAATGATCCGGAGAAGGCTGATCTTCATTTGGCATTACATCCAATAAACTGTTATTGTTATCATCGCTGTGAGCAAACGGAGCATCCATAGAAATATGGCGACCAGCAATCTGCATAGCATAAGTAACATCACTTACATCCATATCAAGCTGTTCAGCAATTTCCTCAGGACTAGGTCTTCTTTCATATTCCTGTTCAAGCTGGCTTAAAGCTTTACCCATTTTATTAAGAGCACCAACCCTGTTTAAAGGCAAACGAACCATTCTGGATTGTTCAGCAATAGCCTGCATAATGGATTGACGGATCCACCAAACAGCATACGAAATAAATTTAAATCCGCGGGTTTCATCAAACCTTAACCCTGCTTTAATAAGTCCCAGGTTTCCTTCGTTAATTAAATCGCCAAGAGGGAGCCCCTGATTCTGATACTGTTTAGCAACACTCACAACAAAACGAAGGTTTGCTTTAGTTAATTTATCAAGAGCTAATTTTTCCCCTTTTTTGATTCTGATAGCTAATTCAATTTCTTCCTGTGGAGTAAGAAGGTCAACTTTACCAATTTCCTGAAGGTATTGATCTAATGATTTACTCTCTCGATTTGTGAATTGTTTTGTAATCTTCAATTCTCAAATTCTCCTTACTTGTTATAAACTCATTTTTTATAATCGAATTAAAATGTCATGTTTTAATAGAGACAAAATTTTTCCTGAATTAGTTTAATCTAATTCTTTTAAAAAGCATTTTCTAAAAGTCACTTTACCAACTGATTGAAAAATGAGTAGAAAGTCTCTATAGCAGTATTCCGATTTGTCATAATTACCGTCACAAATATAAAAATTCTTAACATCAGAAGCTATAAAATTTTTGAATAAAAGAACTTAGAGCAAATAGTTCATCTTAAGGACATTTTACGACAGACTATATTCAAATGTTCCTTTAGGAATTAAATTCTGCAAAGTTTTATTTGAATTATTCTTCTTTTTCCGGATCGGCACCAGACCTTTTTCAGATGCATAATCAAAAAGGAGAGAGTAGAGCATTTTTCTGGCTCGGTGAAGTCTTGAGCGGACGGTTCCAATCGGGCAATCAACAAAGTTAGCTATTTCCTCGTAAGTATAGCCTTCAACATCACTTAAGAACACTATCGTTCTAAAATCGTTAGGTAATTTTGAAAGTGCATTAACAATATCATCGTCAAGGACATCGTTAAATGCGTCGCTTTCATAATGCTGGGTTTTAACATCCTCAGATTTTACATTTTCATAAAAATTCTGAACATCTTCATAATCCACTTTATTCGGTTCTTTCGAATTTTTTCTGTAGTTATTTATAAAGGAGTTTTTCATAATCTGAAATAGCCATGCCTTTGCATTCGTACCTTTTTCAAAATTATCGAAGAAACGGAAGGCTTTAAGCATTGTATCCTGCAAAAGGTCATCGGCATCATCCAAATCGTTAGTCATTTTTAATGCAAAACTTTTTAATGCTGCCATGTGGGGAACTATTTCGGACTCAAAATCATTATACTTCTTATTTATCAGTTCACGTTCTTTCTTAGTAGATGACATTTTATTTCTCGGATATTTTATCTTTTTAACGCTACTACTGAAATAAAAGTTCCAAATAAAAATATTGATGAGTAAAAGGAAAGAATATGCTGTTTTCTAGATGAAAAGACTTATTTTTGAGTATTAAATTTAAATGAGGATGATTGAATGAAAATAAAACCAATTTTTTTGTATCTGGGTATCTTTTTAGTATTTCTAGCCGCCTTAATAATCTTTTCGCAGGTTACAAAGGAATCTGGAAAACCGGGTGCAATAAGCCAGAATGCTCAAATGCCGAATGATGATGTTCACTCCGGGATGAGATCTAAAGAAGACGGACCATCTAAAAATGATGTTATGAAAGAAGCTATCGAAAAAATGAACCAGCTTAAAGCTGAGGTTGATAAAAATCCAAGTGATACTTCCAAGACAAGAGTATTGGCAGATATGCTAATTGCACATGAGCCGGAACAGGCAATTAAATATTATGAGAAAATTTTGAAGGTTGATTCAAAACGGACTGATATTTTGTTGCAGCTTACTTATGCTCATTATAATCGCGGTGATGTTAAGCAGGCAATCGAATACAATAATAAGGTGCTGGCAATAGATAAAAACAATCTTTACGCTTTATACAATTCCGGCGGATTAGCACAGGCGCAGGGAGATAAACAACAGGCGATAAAAATCTGGAAAGAGATTGCTGCAAAATATCCCAAGACAGAAGTTGGGCATATTGCTCTGCAAGCTTCAAAACAATTGGAAAAAGAAAAATAATTAAAAGCCCTCAAGTGAGGGCTTTTTAGTTAGTAATAATTTTTGTGATTAATTCTTTCGGTATGATTTCAAAATAGTTGTTGATGATATTCATTTTAGTGTGTTTTGTTTTCCAAATTTCATCCGGATTTTCTTCCTTTACTCTGAAAGAATTTGCATTTCTAAATTTCTCTTTATCGGCAACAACATAAACCGGTTTTCTAAAATGATGTGCAAGTACAGCGAGCA
>DAIEQP010000353.1 GCA_027347805.1 Ignavibacteria bacterium
TTTGCATTAAAAGATTTTGCAAACTGAGCTGCATAACGCAAAGCATTTTTAGAATAATCTGAAAAATCGATTGGAACCATGATATTCTTTATCATCGCAGCCTCCACTATTTATTGCGTGTTTTATTGTAGAGATTAAAATAGTCCTGGTTAAGATTTCTTAAACGAGTAGCAACAATATGTGAAATACCTCTTAAAATTTTAATACCTTCTTTAGGAAAAGTCTCAACGAAATTATCAAGATCAGGTTTAAAAATTACGGCGAGTTGAGTTTCCTTTAAAGCAGTTGCAGAAGCTGAACGGCGTTCATCATCAAGGAGAGCGAGTTCGCCGAAAAAATCACCTCTACCAAGTACAGCTAATTCCCATCTTTCATTATCTTCTTCCTGGGAGATAATTACCTCCCCTTTAATAATTATATAAAGACCGGAACCGGGATCCCCCTGGTGAAAGATTAATTCATTTGAAGCAAAAACTCTATTATGCATTAATGTCATCAAATTTTTCAGATGGCTGGGATTAAGATTTTGGAAGGGGGGCATAGAAAGTAAAACTTCTTCAAGTTCACTTTTTTCTGTTGGAGTCTTAAAAAGGTTTGCCCAGAAACTGCTTTTGGTTGTTTCTCCAAGATTCATTTTATCTCCTATGAAAAGATGCCAGCTTCAGCCACACGCCAAATTTTCTGGCAGGGAAATCTGTTTTCGTAAAGTGCCCTGCCAATAATAACGGAATCTATGTACTGATTTCCTTCTTTTTGTAATTTGAGAAGATCCTGTGAGCCGCTGATTCCGCCGCTGTGGGTTACTTTAGTTTCTGCAGCTTCAGCAACCTGCTTGGACAATTCGATATTCGGGCCAGTCAGCATACCATTTGTTGTAACATCTGTAACAACAATTCTAGTTGTACCGCAGGATTTTAAAAATTGAGCAAACTGAATTGCTTTGAGATGTGTTCTTGTTTTTCTGCCGCGTGCAACAACTTCATCGCCAACAACATCAATAGCAGATACAACTCTGTTTGGGGTATACTTATCAAGTATTTTTATAAATTCACGAGGATTCTCAAATGCCATCGATCCAATAACAACTCTTGTCACACCAAGTTCGAAGAGTTCAACCGCGTCATCAAAGTTTTTGATTCCTCCGCCAAGTTCTACCGGAATAATAACTGCTTCACAAATCTTTTTTATTATTTCAAAATTAACTCTTGTATGATCGTGCGCAGCATTAAAATCAACAACATGAATGCATTTAGCATTTTCAGCTCTCCAAATCATTGCCATCTCAACAGGGTCGCATTTATATTCAGCACATCCAAGTTCAGGAATTCCCTGGACTACTCTTACAGTCTGCTGATCATGAATATCTATTGACGGTATAACTAAAATTTTGTTAGTCATTTATTTTCCACTTTCCGCCGTTTTTAATTGTCCTATGGCTAATAACTAACTTTTGAATTTCACTTGTTCCCTCAAAGATACGGAGAATTCTTGCATCACGGTAAAATCTTTCAATTGGAAGTTCTCTAGAAAATCCTATGCCACCATGAATTTGAAGTGCGGTATCGGCAATTTCAGCAACAGCTTCACTGCAGAACAATTTAACAATTGCAGCATCCTGAGAGACATCAATTCCATTTTCATATTTTTCAGCAGCTCTAAAAAGCATGCTTTCCATTGCATAAATTTTCGCACTCATTTCAGCAATCATAAATTGAATTGCCTGAAAATTTGAAATTGGCTGATCGAACTGTTTTCTTTGTTTGGCATATTCAACAGACATTTTCAGCATTTCTTTTGAAGCACCAAGTGAACAAGCGCCAACTGTTAATTTGCCTGCTTCTAAAGTTTTCATTGCAATTAAAAAACCTCTTCCATCAATTCCTATCATATTTTCTTCCGGAACTACAACATCTTCAAACTTAATAACGTTTGTAGCACTACCTTTTATACCAAGTTTTTTTTCGTTAGGTCCAATTTGCACACCTGGAAATTCTTTTTCAATGACAAATCCTGTAATACCTTTTTCAGTTCTTGCAAAAACTGAAAAAACATCTGCCAGAGAACCATTAGTAATCCAGATTTTTTCCCCGTTAATAATCCATTTACCATCTTTATAAGCTGCATGGGTTCTAAGATTAAATGAATCGGAACCAGCATTTGCTTCTGTAAGGCAGAATGCCCCTATATTTTCTCCTGAACAAAGCTTGGGAAGATATTTTTGTTTCAATGCTTCAGAACCGCCGTTGAAAATTGCATTGGTTCCAATTGACTGGTGGGCGCCGATCATTGTAGCCGTTGAACCGCAGGCGCGGGCAACTTCCTCCTGCGCAATTAAATAGCCGACTTCACCAAAACCACCGCCGCCATACTCTTCAGGGAAAGCGGTTCCGAATAAACCTAATTCAGCAATCTTTTTAGTTAATTCAGCGGGTAATTTCTCTTTTTCATCGATTTCT
>DAIEQP010000363.1 GCA_027347805.1 Ignavibacteria bacterium
CCTCTTGCTGAATTACATAAATATTCAACTCAGCTTCGCAGCTTAACACAGGGCCGAGGCCAGTTTTCAATGACTTTCTCTCATTACGAAGAAGTTCCGAAAGATGTTGAAGGAAAGATTATTGAGGCTTACCAGAAATCCAAAGAAGGCGAAGAAGAATAGATTCATTGAATTTCAAGGCGGAAGAAATTCTTCCGCCTTTTTTATTTTTAAACCAACCATTAGTACATTAGAAACAACAATCTGCGGTAATGTATGGAAAAGCTTTGGTCCCCCTGGAGATCAAATTATATCGATTCTTTCAAGCATAAAAAGGAAGATGATCTGTGTGTTTTTTGTTCAGCGCAACAAAAAAATATCTCCGATGATGAATGCTTGATCGTTCACAAATCTGAAAATTGTTTTGTTATGCTCAATTTGTATCCTTATAACAGTGGCCATTTAATGGTTATTCCAAATCGCCATCTTTCAAGTCTGGATGAATTAACCAAAATTGAATTGGATGAGATGATGGATGTTGTAAGACTAACAATGAGATTATTGAATGAAACAATGAAACCGCAGGGGTTTAATTTTGGTGCTAATTTAGGCAAGGCCGCCGGCGCCGGAATAGATGAACATATCCATTTTCATGTTCTGCCAAGATGGAATGGGGACACTAATTTTATGCCTGCTCTTGGTGAAGTAAAGATTATTTCGCAGGATTTATTGGCGACAAAGAAAATTTTAATTGAAGCATTTAACGAAACTCTAGAGAAGAAATAAAATGGAAAAGAAAAAATTTAACATACTGATTGCACCAAACAGTTTTAAAGAATGTGCAGACTCTGTAGAAATTTCTGAATATCTAAAGACATCTTTATTCAGATTACTTCCCGCTGAAATTCGTGATCAAATAAATTTTGATCTAAAACCCATTTCTGATGGCGGAGATGGATTCTTGCAGGTTTGTCATAGAATCTTTGGACTGGAATTTCTTCACTTTGATGTTTCATATCCGCATAGCGAAGAAAAATTTTTCTGCCCCGTAGCCTACTCTGAATCAACAAAAACACTTTATGTAGAATCTGCAGATATACTTGGTGTAAAACTAATCCCATCTGAATTCAGAAATCCTATGGAATTGTCATCCAAAGGACTGGGTGAACTTCTTATTCATGTCGTTGAATCTATTGAAACAGAAATTCTTGCAGTTGACAAATTTGTTATTGGTATTGGCGGAACTGGTACCAACGATCTGGGTTTAGGAATGCTTCAAACGATAGGCTGGAAATTCCTGGATGAAAACGATGAAGAGATTAATCCAATTCCGGCTAATTTTTATAAGATAAAAAGTTTTGAAGGAGAAAAAATTGAAACTCCTTTTAAGATAGAACTCATTGTCGATGTTGACAATCCTTTAATTGGCGAGCAGGGTGCAAGCAAAGTATTTTCTCTTCAGAAAGGGGCTTCGCCAGACGAAGCAGAGGAAATGGACCAGGCTTTTCAAGAGGTTTTATCGGTACTTGGAGTAAGTGAAAAGAAAATGGATTTACTTAACGGTGCTGGAGGAGGTCTTACTGCTGCGTTCGAATTGTTCTTCGATGTAAATGTTAAGTATGCTTCCGAATTTATTGTAGATGAATTGAAAATTCATGATACAACAAATAATGATTATGATTTGGTTATTACGGGTGAAGGAACTTTTGATTCTATGTCGTTGATGAATAAAGGTGCAATGCTTGTTGTTAATGAATTCGCTGAAAAAAATATTCCAATATATTTAGTGTGCGGACAAACCGATGGGGATTTACCTCCAATTGAAATTTTACATGTAATTGAAGTTGCAGAATATTTCAATTCTGTTGAAGAATCAATCGAAAAAATTGATAAAGGTATTGAACAAGCCTGTAAGAGAATAGCAAAAGAAGTAATAAAACTTTTTGCTTCAAAAAAATCTGGTAAATAAATAAAATATTATTAAAAAATCGGAAAGTCGGTTCATGAATAATGAATTTGAAAAAATAGACAAAATTAAAGTTGATGCTCTTGAAGAAATTCTCGGAAAAAAATTTCCTGTACTTGATGACGGATTTGTCCGCGTAGTTGATTATATGGGCTCGGACGATTCAATTGTGCAGGCAGCAAGAGTTTCTTACGGAAAAGGTACCAAGAAAGTAAATGAAGACCGCGGATTAATACGTTATCTTCTTCGCAATAGACATACTACACCATTTGAAATGTGCGAGATAAAATTGCATGTTCGTGTTCCGATGGACGCTTGGCGTCAATGGATTCGCCATAGGACCGCAAATATTAATGAATATTCAACTCGATATTCACTTGCAATCGAAGCTTCGCAGAAAACAGATCCAAATGAATGGCGTATGCAGTCTAAAGACAACAAACAGGGGAGTGAAGGATTTTTTCCTTTTGAACTAGGATCAAAATTATCTGAACGTGAATTGGAATTGCAGAATTTTGCCAGGGAAATTTACCAGGAAAGACTTGATTTTGGTGTTGCAAGGGAACAAGCGAGAAAAGATTTGCCTTTGTCAACATATACCGAAGCCTACTGGAAAGTTGATCTTCATAACCTTCTTCATTTTTTAGAATTAAGAATGCATCATCATGCTCAATTTGAAATACGCTCCTATGCTTTGGCAATCGGAAAAGAAATTCTTGCAAGATGGTGCCCGGTTACTTGGGAAGCATTCCAGGATTACAGGACAAATTCATTGGAACTTTCATCAATGGAGGTTCAACTTTTAAAATTAATCGCTGCTCAAAAGAATGAAGAAGCAAAAGCACTTGCTGATCAGTTTGGCTGGCTTAAAAAAACTGATGGAGTTTTAAAAGCTCATAGGGAACGTAATGAGTTTGAATCAAAATTATCAGTTCTTGAAATTAAGGCTCCATGGATGTAATTAGAATCGTATTTCAAGCTGTTTGTGAAATAGAATTGGATCGATGAAATGAAATTTTTTGTATATGTGATTTTGATATTCTTTATGCTCGGAGAGTTTATGCTGGTTGATGCACAAAAATTTATTCCTGCGGATAATCCTGGAATAAAATATTATGGCAGATGGGACCTTTCTGATCCGCTTCATCCCAGGCACTCATGGCCAGGCACTTATCTTACAACTGTTTTCACCGGGAAAAAGATTGGTGTCAGAATGAACGATGGCATCAATTACTACAATATATATATCGATGGAAAATTACATTCAATTTTACACGCGAATATAATCGGTGATGCCGATTATATCATTTCAGAAAATCTTACTGAAGGAAAACATTCTCTTAAAATCAGCAAAAGAAATATCTGCTTCGAAAAAGTATTTTCAATTAATGGATTGATCGTTGATGACAATGCTCAAATTCTTGAATCAGAAAAAAAAGAAAAATTAAAAATTGAATTTATCGGAGATTCCTTTACAGCAGCAGAAAGTAACGAAGCTAAAGTCCAATCTCTTGAATGGGAAGCCAGATTTCCGGTAACAAATTTCGATTTAGGTTTTGCAGGTGTAATTGCAGAGCATTTTAATGCTGAATATTCCGGTACATGCAGATCGGGCAGCGGTGTTGTTTGCGATTGGCAGGGTAAAAAAGAATTTTCAATACCTAATTTGTATGATAGAACATTGATGGAGGCGGAATTACCTAAATGGAATTTTTTGTCATGGATACCTGATTTAATTGTATGTACTCTGGGCTTAAATGATATGTCGGGATTGAAAGAAAAAGATGGAAGTTATACCGTATCCAGTGCGCAATTATTTCGAAGTACATATAAAGACTTTGTTAAACGATTGAAAAATCTATACCCCAATGTGAAGATTTTACTAGTTGCCGCGCATCCTGATTGGATTCAGAAAAATGTTAAAATGATAGTTGATGAAGCGAACCTGGAAGGAAATAACGATTTGTATTATTCAAAATTCGATTACTATGAAGGGGGTTATGTTGCTAATGGTCATCCTACAGTTGAAACAGATAAAAAAATTGCAGAGCAGATTATCAAAGCTATTGAAGAATACTCGTTAGTTGCTAAGAAATAACCAAGATTTCCAAAAAAACGATTATCATCCAGAACGGTAACGGAGAATAATCTGAAAATAATTTTAATTGCTGCAGTAGCAAAGAATGATGTGATCGGTTTTCAAGGCCAACTTCCATGGCATTCCAAAAAAGAATTAACTCACTTTAAGAAAACAACACTTGGATTCCCTGTAATAATGGGAAGAAAAACGTGGGAATCGATTCAAACTGAACTGCAGGGCAGAATCAACATCGTCATATCAAAAAGTTATAAAAAAAGTCCTCATGAGAATGTTAAGCTTTTCCATTCGATAAAGGAATCAATTGAATTTTGTGAACGGGAATTGTTAAAAAAATGTTTTATAATTGGTGGCAGTGAAATATTTAAACAGACAATTAATTTTGCAGATGAGATGATTATCTCCCGAATGAAGAATGAATATCCTGGTGATGTATTTTTCCCGGTCATTGACTTTTCAAATTGGGAAGATACTTCTCAAATAGATTTCGAGGATTTCATAGTACATACTTATATTAGAAAAGAAAAATTGAACGAGAAGGTATTTGAAGCAGACAATTAAAATATTACCGCAAAATTTGGCAAATAAAATAGCTGCGGGAGAAGTTGTAAACCGTCCAGAATCTGTAGTAAAAGAGCTGATGGAAAACTCTATTGATGCCGGTGCCGATTGCATTGAAGTGATTATTAAAAATGCGGGGAAAAGTTTAATCCAGGTTGTAGATAATGGCGCGGGAATGAGTGAGGATGATGCAATTCTTTCCATTCAAAGGCATGCAACAAGTAAAATATCATCAATCGAGGATTTGGAATCGATTCATACTTTTGGATTTAGAGGGGAAGCATTGGCATCAATCTCATCAGTATCAATATTTGAATTGAAAACCCAGCTTGCCGATGAAGATCTAGGAACATTGTTGAAGGTTGAGGAATCAGGCAATGTAAATAAAGAAAAGGGTTCTTTTGGCAGAGGAACATCAGTATCAATTAAAAATTTGTTTTATAACACTCCAGCACGAAGAAATTTTCTGAAAAGCAATCAAACAGAATTAAAACATATTATAGAAACATTTAAAAAGGTTTCTTTAAGCTATCCTGAAAAGACATTCCGCTTTTATAATGATGATGAAATTGTTTTTGATTTTATATCAACTGACTTAAATGGCCGGATGCAGCAGGTGTTTGCAGATAATATTTTAGATGCTGTGCTGGAAGTTCATCAGCCAACAGAATATATAAGTCTGAAAGGTTTTGTTACAAAACCTGCCTATTTACGCAGAAGCAAGGGAGAACAGTACTTTTTCCTTAATAAAAGATTTGTACAAAGCAAGACTGTAAATCACGCCGTGTTTACTGCGTTTGAACAAATGTTGGATAAAGGCGACTATCCTTTTTTTGTCTTGTTTCTGGAAATAGATCCTAAGAAAACAGATGTTAACGTTCATCCATCGAAATTGGAAGTTAAGTTTGAAAATGATAAAGAGATTTATGATTTTGTCCGCTCGGTGATTCAAAAGACAATTAGCAGCTACGATCTTGTTCCAAATGTTTACTTTCAAAATGTTCAGTCTGATTCTGAAAGACTTGGTTTCCAATCATTTCAAAGAAGTGAAAGAGATGATTTTAGTGATAGACCATTTAATTTAGCAAGAAATGTAAACAGATCTCCAATAATGGATGAAAATGAAATTGATTTGCTTTTTGGAAATCTGAATGACGAAATCAGAAATTCCGCACCAGCTTCACCTGTGAAGACGCCATTTGATGAGAAACAAAGTACGCAGATTTATCATAAAACAGTTGATAATGAAATTGAAACTCCATTTATAGTTTTGATTCAGAATAAATATATATTATCACAAATCAAAAGCGGGCTAATGGTAATTGATGCACATGTTGCGCACGAAAGAATATTATACGAGCAGGCAATAAAATCCTTTGAAGCTAATATTCCATTTTCGCAGCATCTTCTTTTTCCTCAAACCGTAAAGCTCGATCCTTCCGATTATTTGCTCGCAAAAGAACTTGAACCATATTTAGTCAATCTTGGATTCGAGTTGAAATTTCAATCAAAAAATTCTGTTATTATTATTGGAATCCCATCAGATGTAAAACTTGAACACGAAGTGGAAATATTTTTGGATATTTTGCATGAATTCAGGAATAACGAACAAGTTAAACAGCTTGAGGTGAGAGACAATCTGGCAAAATCATATTCTTGTAAAGCTGCTATTAAAGCTGGCGACAAATTATCAGAAAATGAAATGCGAATACTTGTTGATAAATTGTTCGCTACTACTATGCCATATGTTTGTCCTCACGGCAGACCAATAGTAATTAAAATTCCACTTGAAGAATTTGATAAAAGATTTGGCAGAACATAAGTTGATTGAAAAACTAAATTACAAAATGAAAGTGAGGATCGGATGTTCTCTGAAGAATATAAGAGAGCAAAAGAATCATTTCAACATAAATTAGAAAGTAGCAAAGCAGCAGAAAAAAAATACACAACAGTCTCGGGCGAAATAATTAAACCATTTTATTCACCCGATGATTATCCTGCTGATGAATTTCTAGAACAGATAAACTTCCCTGGCGAATTTCCTTTTACAAGGGGAATTCATTCGACCGGTTACCGCGGTAAAATTTGGACAATGCGCCAGTTTGCCGGATTTGGCTCGCCGGAAGACACCAACAAAAGATTTAAATATCTGCTCGATCATGGGCAGACTGGTTTATCTGTCGCTTTCGACCTTCCTACTTTAATGGGATATGACTCTGATGCTGCAATAAGCAAAGGTGAAGTTGGAATTTGCGGTGTTGCCATTTCATCATTGGATGATATGGAAACATTATTCAAAGGTATTTCACTTGAAAAAGTTTCAACATCGATGACCATTAATTCGCCGGCTGCAATTATTTTTGCATTTTATTTAGCTGTTGCCGAAAAGCAAGGAGTTGCTTTTGATAAATTGAGAGGAACTCTTCAGAATGATATTATTAAAGAATACATTGCTCAGAAGGAATATATTTTTCCGCCACGCCCATCGATGAGAATAATTACAGACATGATTGAATTTTGTTCCATGGAAGTACCCCAGTGGAATCCAATATCTGTAAGCGGTTATCACATTAGAGAAGCCGGATCCACTGCAGCACAGGAACTTGCATTTACATTGGCAGATGGTTTTGCTTACATCGAAGCATGCCTTGAACGAGGAATGGACATAGATTCATTTGCACCAAGACTTTCATTCTTTTTCAATTCTCATCTAGAGTTTTTTGAAGAGGTTGCAAAATTTAGGGCAGCACGCAGAATTTATGCAAAACGAATGAAGGAAAAATACAAAGCGAAAAATCCTCGTTCATGGTGGATGAGATTTCATACTCAGACAGCCGGCTGCACATTAACTGCGCAGCAGCCTGAAAACAATATTATTCGTACTGCTTTACAGGCACTTGCCGCTGTGCTTGGCGGAACTCAGTCACTTCATACAAATTCGATGGATGAAACTCTTGCTCTTCCAAGTGAAAAAGCTGTTAAAATTGCCTTGAGAACACAGCAACTTCTAGCTTATGAATCTGGAGTTGCAAATACTGTCGATCCGCTTGGCGGCAGTTATTATGTAGAAACCTTAACCAACCAGATTGAAGAAAAGGCAAACGAAATTTTTGATGAAATTGAATCATTAGGTGGTGTTATAAATGCCATCGAAAGTGGATATTTTCAAAAAGAAATTGCAGATGCAGCATATAGATATCAGAAAGAATTAGAGAAAAAAGAGAAGTATATTGTGGGTGTAAATGAATTTATTGAGGAAAATGAAAATCTAGAGATACCAATTTTACAGGTTTCACGCGAAGTTGAACTTAATCACAGGAATAAACTGAGTGAATTGAAACAGAGTAGAAATAAATTAATGGTTGATAGTTGCATTGAGGAAATTGGTATTGCTGCGAAGGATGGTAAAAATTTAATGCCGGTTCTTTTGAAAGCTGCAAGAAATTATGTTACACTTGGTGAAATGGTTGAAGAACTAAAAAAACAATTCGGCATATATGAGGAATCAGTTGTATTCTAGAATTATTCTTTACTTAAGATTGTTAAGGGTTACTAGCTGGGCTAAAAACATGTTTGTTTTTGTGCCAATTATTTTTGCAAAGCAATTATTCATTATTAATGAATTCAATACAGTACTTCTTGGATTTATACTTTTTTCACTTGCAGCCAGTTTAGTCTATATAATTAATGATCTTTATGATGCAAAGAAAGATGCTCTTCATCCATTAAAGAAGAACAGACCGATTGCCAGCGGTGATATTACATCTTCATCTGCTATTATAATTGCGGCAGTAATATTTCTATTACTGGGCATTTTTTCTATTCGGGTGAATCTGTTCTTTACATTAATTATTTGGTCATATGTTTTACTAAATGTTTTATATTCAAGTTATCTTAAAAATGTAGTAATAGTTGATATATTTTGTATTGCGCTTGGTTTTATGCTTCGTGTTATTGGAGGAGCTGTTATAATTTCAGTACCAATTTCAAGCTGGTTGATACTTACAACTTTGTTCCTATCGCTTTTCCTTGCAGTAATGAAACGGAGAGTTGAAGTTGCAACTAGTGAACAGCCAAGTCAGCAGAGAATTGTATTAAAAGATTACAGCCTTAGTTTTATTGAT
>DAIEQP010000373.1 GCA_027347805.1 Ignavibacteria bacterium
AGACTTTTAGATTATTTTAGAGCCAGCAAAAGACTTATTGTTCACATTCAGCATTTTTCAATTAAACCAACGGCAACATTTTTTATCCCAAATACAAAAGGTGTTGAAATTAACGAAATTGTAAAACCATTATCAGGTGAAATAGTAATTTCTAAAAACTATCCAAACAGTTTTCGGGATACCAGTCTTAAAGAACTTTTGCATAGTAATAATATTGATGAATTAGTTATTTGTGGTGCTATGAGCCATATGTGTATTGACGCTACTACAAGGGCAGCCTTTGATTTAGGCTTCCGCTGCAAAGTAATTTATGATGCCTGCGCCACACGTGATCTAGTTTTTAATAATGAAAAAGTGTCTGCAAATAATGTTCACGCTTCTTTTATGGCAGCTCTTGCTTCTGTTTACGCAAAGTTATTTACAACAAACCAATCTTTAGGAGAGTGATCGCCGATAATTCTAATGCAATATTACCGGCGATCTTGGTGGGATTATTTGACCAGTAACATTTTTCGTGTGAACTGAAAAATCTGTTGCGAATTTATTTTAGTATCATATGCCTGAAGCTGATAAATATAAATACCGCTAGATAAATTGCCTGCATTAAATTGTTGAGTGTAATATCCTGCTGGTTGAACTTCGTCAACCAATTTAGAAATTTGCCGTCCAAGAATATCATAAATAATTAATTTTACTTGCGCACTTCGTGGTAGTGTATAGTTTATTTTTGTGCTTGGAGTAAAGGGGTTCGGATAATTTTGCATTAAACTAAATGTTGCAGGTATTTGTGTCCCCTTAATATCAGTAATGTTTTGAATACTAAAATTTCTTGTTTCTGCATAACCACTGTAACCGCCCACCTGATCATTATTGTTATTCGCAGAAACATGCCAATAATAATTCCCTCCTGATTCCAATCCTTTAATTATTGCTGACGAATCACGAATTCCATCAACATCAAAAATGATATTACTGAAGTTAGAATCTTTAGCAACCTGTACGTGGAATGAATTAGCAAAAAGATTTTTATTCCATGAAAGGTGAGCTGTAGTTTCGTTAAGTACTGCGCCGGACTCAGGTTTAATATTATTCGGTACAAATGAAGAATAATATTGTTTGGGAAGATTGAAACGAAATGCCCGGTAGCTCCATACATTGTCGGGTAAAGACATCTCAAAAACTTTCTCATTGTTTGGATTGACTTCTGTTACTGTTGGATTGCTTGTACCCCAACCAATTAATGTATTTCCGTTTTCTAGTCTTTGGACAAAACCCATTGCACTAGATACTTCTACTGGCTGATTAACATATTGCCAAACTAATTCAGCTCTCATATTCTGTTCGTCTATCTTATATTCTACTGCTCTTGAAGGCAGAACAGCTTGATGCAAATTTCCATTATCGAATAATGTTATGTTTCCATTAGCAATCCTTCTAACCGCATGTTGATGTGAAAAACCAACGTTATCATTTACAAAAGTAAATTGATTATTTTTCCCACCCCATCTCCATATAATTTCACCGGTAATACGATTGATTTTTGTGATTTCATCCATATGTCTGTTGGAAATAATTATATTACCATCATTATCAAGTTCTATTGCATTAGTGTGAACATAATCAATTGTTGCAGCTTTTAAATCTACTCCAACAGCGTCTGTAATCTTAAAATGATCCCACGATCTCCATTGAAACACTACATTTTTATTTGAATCAAGTTCCTGGATAATTATCCCTGTTACTTTTGCTCCAGGGTTCCCGCCGTCGACTATTTTACTCATGTCTATAGTTTGAATCTCAGCACCAATCAGGAGGTAATGGTTGTTTGGAAGAATTCTTAGTTCGTGCACATCCGTCTGATAACCATTCCCGCATTTTACACTATCAACAATCTGAAAAGATGAATCCATAACAAAGAAAAAATATTTTGTTCCGGCATTGTAATAAGTGATTTTACCGTTTGGCTGCAACGTTAATCCAAAGGAATACCCATTCATTTTTTTGTAAAAGAAAGGACTGCCGTCATTATTAAGAATCAATAAGTAATCTTTGTCTGCATAATATGCGTCATTCGAAAAATTGCTCAAGAAGATTTGTCCTGAACTCGGTTTTGTTGAATAAAGAGAAATATTTGGAAATGTCGTCGGTAGAAATCCAGTTTCCCTTTTAAGAGAATATGATCCAGATGAAGATTCCTCCATTTTAAAATTAGTATTCTGTGGAGTGATAGTTGTTAATTCCTTATCAATTAATGTCTTATAATCTTCAGAAGGTCTATTTGCAATTTCAAATTGAAATTCAATACTGCCTAGTTGATTCCCTTGTATATTTTTTAATCCACTACTCAGATTTACAGTAACACTTTCCCCATCACTGAATGGTAAAAAAGGATTGAATAAAAGTGTTTTGTTATCATCTGAAAGAATTATTTCGCCCTGATGAACTCCGCTAAGCGAACCTTTTATCAGTAATATATTTTGCTTAATGCTATTTTTATTTAACTCGGAATTAGATCGGATAATGATATTTGTTTGAGCAGAATTAAGGATACTGCCTGGAACAGGGGACAGGTAAATGAAATTGTTATTACCATCCAATTTCTGATTAGTCCCGGCAAATAAATTAATATTGATCAAAAATAAGAATATGATCAACAGCGAATAAATCATGTTAAATTTATACATGAAATACCTTTCAATTAATTTATTCTTTTGACAACGTGTTTTAATATTCGGTTTGTTTATTAAAAAAAATTAATGTGAGTGTAGAGAGGTTGGAAATAAAAAACCCCGCTTTGCGGGGTTTCAAGAAATTCAAATTAGTTCTTACTCATATGAATCATTTCGGTTACTTCTATCTTTTCCTTAAAGTTTTTCGGTTTCTTTAATCCATTACCATTGTTACCGTTACCGTTCGTACCATTACCATTCTTTTTATTGATTTCAACCGGAATTTTAGTTTCTGTTTTTACATCAGCGTGAGCTTCGCGATAAACAAATACTTCGTTTTTGTAATTTCGCATAACAATTCTGTTGTCATCGCGATGCAAAATATATTGCGGAAGAACAGGAATTTTTCCACCACCACCAGGGGCATCAATAACAAAGTGAGGAATCGCTAATCCGCTTGTATGTCCCCGGAGTTTATACATTATTTCAATGCCTTTGTCTAAAGAAGTTCTGAAGTGATTTGCACCACGTGTTTCATCAGCCATATACAAATAATATGGACGAACTCTTATTTTCAAAAGTTTTGTAAATAACTCTTTCATTACATCAGCATCATCATTAACACCTTTCATGAGTACGGCTTGATTGCTGACAGGAATGCCGGCATTTGCGAGCATTTCGCATGCTTTTGTGCTTTCAGGGGTTATTTCCCAAGGATGATTGAAATGTGTATTTACATAAATCGGGTGATACTTTTTAATCATGTCAACTAATTTTTGTGTAATTCGATGGGGAAGTACACAAGGCATCTTTGAACCAATTCTGATTATTTCGATGTGAGGAATCTGACGCAGTCGTTTTAGAATTTTTTCCAGCATTGTGTCTGTAAGCATTAACGGATCTCCACCAGACATAACCACGTCTCTAATTTCCGTATGCTTTTCAAGATACTTGAAAGCGGATTCAAGTTCCTTCATTGAAATTTTATCGGAGTTGCCAACTTTTCTTTTACGAGTACAAAATCGACAATACATTCCGCATTGGCTAGTTGTAAGAAACAATGCGCGGTCAGGATAACGATGCGTTATATTCGGTACCGGACTCATTGCATCTTCTTGAAGCGGATCTTCAAAGCCATCGATATCGTCAAGTTCTGCTTTATCCGGGACACATTGTTTCCAGATTGGGTCCCCGGGATAACGAATTAAAGAAAGGTAGTAAGGATTAATTCTTGCCTGAAAAAACTCATCCAGCCCTTCTGCTACTTTTCTGTCGATCCCGAACTTGTCAACGAGTTGATCGATAGAGTGAACGCTGTCTCTTATCATTTGCTGCCAGAGTTCCATGATAGTTGCCCTTTATTTTTTTGCCCTTTATTGGTTTAAGTATTTTCCAAAAACGATTAGGTTATCCCCAACCGCATAAAAATCTTTTATCTGGCTGACTATCGAATAATTGTTTCTCAAATAAAAATTTCTCGTGGCAGTATAACTGTCTTTGGAAGAAGTTTCTGCTAGAATCCATCTTCCATTGCTTTCTTTTATAAAATTTTCTGAATGATCTAAAAGTTTTTTCCCGATACCGAGGTTTTGTGCATTTGGGCCGACTACAATCCAGTAAAGATCAAAAACACCGTCAGTCAAAGCTCTTTTGCCAACACAATGGTAACCGAGTACATCATCTTCTTTTGTAAATACAAAAACATTGTAGTATTCATGCTGGGGATTCGCAATTGCTTCGTCAATCAATTCTATGGCAACATTTTTCTCTTCCTCAGAAAAATTATTTGTGCCTTTAATTATATCGACCAATTTCGGTCTGTCTTCAGCTAGCAGCCTGCGAATCATATAAATTTCTCTTTAATGCAAATGTTGAAATTCTGTATAATAGTTCATCGTAACTAATCCCTGCAGCTTTTGCACTGCGTACAAATCCTGTGTCGGGAGATATATCGGGATTAGGATTTACTTCAATTACATAAGGAACATTTTTACTGTTCAGTCTGATATCAACTCTTGCATAATCCCTGCATTCCATAGCATCGTATGCAGAGTAAGCCATCTGTTTGATTTTTTGCTCGAGTTGTGAATCCAATTGAGCTGGGCATTTGGGAATCGTGCTCTTAAAGTAAACACTTTCTTCAGACCATTTGGCTTCGTATGTAACAATTTTGGGCAAACCATCAGGTAATGTATCGAAAGTGATTTCAGAGATTGGCAAAATTTCGTTTCCTAAAATTGCGACATTTAATTCCCGACCATCGATGTATTCTTCAATAATAACTTCCTGATTGAAAGAATTGAATAAGTATGCAAGTCTTTGGTTCATTTCTTCCAAATTACGAACGACAGAAAATTCTGAAATCCCTATGCTTGCATCTTCGCGTGCAAGTTTAAGGATTACGGGAAATTTTAATTTGAATTCGTTTTTGGAAGGGAATTGATTTACCTGGGCAAGAAAGTGTAGGGGAGTGCGTACACCGTGTGATTGAAGAATTTGTTTTGTCCTGGATTTAACAAGACAATTTCCAAGTGTTATCGCACTATTACCGGTATACTGAATTCTAAGTAAATCAAAGACTCCAGCAATGTAACTTTCATAATTAGAATTGCCCTCTATAGATTCAACGAAATTAAAAATTGCATCCGGGGAATACAGCGTAATCTTTTTTATTGCAGATCTAACATCACTGTTAATAGGCAATGTTTCGACACTGCTATATTTTTTTGAAAGAATTTTCTTTATTGAATCAATCTGCTTTAAAAATTCTCTTTCTGAAAGATCGTTTTCATCTGTTTCATTACCGACCTCTTTGCCCAAATAGTTTGAATAATATTTGGTTGGTTCATTAAAGCAGATCAAAATTTTATTATCACGCATCATGCTAAGTTATACCTTTTAATTGCCGTGTTTAATACTTTGTTGATCATCGCATCGTAAGATAATCCAGCTGTTCGGGCAGCTTTTGGAAAACAAGAATTATCTTCAGGATTCGGCAAAACTCCTGGAAGCGGATTTATTTCAATAACATTTGGGTTCCCATCAGCATCTAATCGAATATCAATTCTACTCCAGTCTTTGCATCTCAATACTTTAAAAGTTTTCTTGCAGATATCAGAAATTCTATCTGCCAGATCAGAATCAATACTGGCGGGGCACGAGAAAATATTTAATGGGTTTTCTCTTGTATCGACAACCCATTTAGCTTCATAAGAATATATCGGAACAAGATTGGATGGAAGTTCGCTCAAATTTAATTCTATGATTGGAAGTACTTCTAATTCATTGCCATTTCCAATTAATGCAACTGTAAACTCGCGTCCCGGTAAGAATTCTTCTACTAAAAATGGTTGATTATATTCTGCGAACAGTTCTGTCAGTTTGTTTTCTAAATCAATTTTGTTGTTAATAAAGGAAGAATTAAAAATTCCTTTGCTGGATCCTTCTGC
>DAIEQP010000406.1 GCA_027347805.1 Ignavibacteria bacterium
AAGTAATCACTTACAACAAAGCAATGGAAATGAAAGACTTTGAAAGTAAGGAACTTAAAAGAAAGTTCGATTCCATTTTTTTCGTCGACAATCTTGACGCAAAACTGGGCACTGGTTCAATGACTTCTCCTCAGAAACCTAATATTGCCCAGGAAAATGTTTCTGTTGATAAAGCCGCTGACGGGATTACAATTGCCCAATTGTTTTCAAATCCCAATAATTATTCTGATAAAGTTGTTAAAATAAAAGGAAAAGTTGTTAAGCTTAATACTGGAATTATGGGCAAGAATTGGGTTCATATTCAGGATGGAACAAAAAGCGGAAACGATTTTGATTTAACTGTTACAACTCAAGATATGGTAAATAAAAACGATGTTGTTACCTTCACCGGTAAAATTGTTTTAAATAAAGATTTTGGCTATGGCTATTCCTATAAAATACTGATGGAAGATGCTAAATCTGACAGTAAACCCGCTTACCATAAAATGAGCATGTAAATTTTCCACGTTGCTCTTGATCTTATTCAATCTTTCGATTAAGATCAAGAGCTGGAATATTAAATATCTTCCAGACAATAAAACCTTTCAGCTTTCTTACTTATATTTGAGCAATTATTATTTCGGAGTCTAAATGTCCAACGAGCCAAACAAAATTATTTACTCAATGATTGGTGTTAGCAAGTACTACAATCAGAAAGCCGTATTGAAAGATATTTACCTTTCATATTTCTACGGCGCAAAGATTGGCGTGCTTGGTTTAAATGGATCAGGTAAAAGTTCTCTATTAAAAATTCTTGCTGGAACCGACAAAGATTTTAACGGAGAAACTGCAATCTCTCCCGGATTCACAGTTGGTATTCTTGAACAGGAACCGATTCTTGATGATTCAAAAACTGTAAAAGAAATTGTGCAGGAAGGCGTGCAGGAAATTGTTGATGTACTTGCTGAGTATGATGAAATCAATGCTAAGTTTGCCGAACCAATGAGCGATGATGAAATGACTGAACTCCTTGAACGTCAGGGAAAAGTTCAGGATAAACTGGATTCGATGAATGCCTGGGATCTAGATTCTAAACTTGATCTTGCAATGGATGTTCTTAACTGCCCGCCTGGTGATACATCTGTAAAAGTTTTGTCGGGCGGTGAACGGAGACGGGTTGCTCTTTGCAGACTGCTTTTGAAAAATCCTGATATTCTTCTACTTGACGAGCCAACCAACCATCTTGATGCAGAAACAGTATTGTGGCTGGAAGCTGAACTGAATCGTTATCCGGGAACTGTAATTGCAGTAACACACGACAGATACTTTTTGGATAATGTAGCCGGATGGATTTTGGAGTTGGATCGCGGCCAGGGAATTCCATGGAAAGGAAATTATTCATCATGGCTTGAACAAAAGCAGGCCAGATTATTACTTGAAGAAAAGAAAGAAACTGAAAGACAAAAAACATTAGCAAGAGAATTTGAATGGATTAAAATGTCTCCACGAGCAAGACAGGCAAAATCCAAAGCAAGAATTTCTTCATACGAAGAGATGCTGAATGAAGAAAGTGAAAAACGCCAAAAAGATTTGGAACTTTATATTCCTCCAGGACCCCGTTTGGGCAATGTTGTAATAGAAGCTGAAAATATTTCGAAGGCTTACGGCGATAAAGTTTTATTTGAAGATCTTTCCTTCAAACTTCCTCCAGGCGGAATAGTTGGAGTAATTGGACCAAACGGCGCAGGAAAAACAACTTTATTTAGAATGATTGTAGGTCAGGAACAACCTGATTCAGGTTCTTTCAGAATAGGTGATACTGTAAAACTAGCTTATGTTGATCAAAGCAGAGAAACACTAGATCCGGAAAAATCGGTTTGGGAAATGATAAGTGATGGGAACGATATTATTCAGCTTGGTTCCAGAGAACAAAACTCCAGAGCATATGTTGGTCAATTTAATTTCAGCGGTGGTGATCAGCAGAAAAAAGTTGGAGTGCTTTCTGGCGGTGAAAGGAATAGAGTTCAGATGGCAATAGCATTAAAACAAAGTGCTAATGTTATACTTCTCGATGAACCAACGAATGATCTTGATGTAAATACAATGCGCGCGCTCGAAGAAGGATTATTGAATTTTGCAGGATGTGCTGTTGTCATCAGCCACGACCGCTGGTTCCTTGATAGAATTTGTACACACATTCTTTCATTTGAAGGTGACAGCAAAGTTGTTTGGTTTGAAGGAAATTTTAGCGACTACCAGGAAAATCGCAGACAGCGGTTAGGTAAAGACGCAGATGTTCCGCATCGGGTTAAATACAAAAAATTAACAAGATAATTTGGAGAAGTGATTATAAAGCTGAATCTATTATTAATTCTGCTGCCTATTGTAATCAGGGCACAATTTAACAATGAACTTCAGACTCTCGGTTACAATTTTTGGAAGTGGCGTGCCTGCATACAACCCGCAACTATGGATGACATTCCTAGAATAGAAAGACCAGAAAATTGGACGCCTGATTATTCTTCTGCAGCACTAAAATCAATTGATGTCAGTTACAAAGATTTTAATAATCAGCTTATTCATATCAATAAAAATAATTTTACCAGAAGTGACAGTGTAGATTACCTTTGCATTAAATCTGCAATTGAACGAGTGAATTGGGAATTTAATATTCTAAAACTTCCGCAGCAAAATCCCGATTTTTATGTTCAACAAACAATTGGCGCTCTTTATGAAATTTTAGTTCAAATCAAAGATTGGAATGATAGCAGCTACAAAAAACTGTTAAACATTATTAACTCAATTCCATTAACAATTGAAAACGCCAAACAAAATCTTATTGAACCTAATGCCCCCTTTGCTTTAATAGCAATTGATAATCTTTCCGACATTAAACAAAAACTTGATAAACTAAATTCTGATATTCCCGGTATTTCTCATACTGCATTAAAAAATGAATTTAGCATTTCAGTAAGCAATGCTATTAATTCGCTTGAGGATTACAGATTATGGCTGCAAACAAAACTTCCCTTAATGAAGAGTAAAGTTAGTATCGGCAAAAATGCATATGACTATTTTTTAAAAAGAATTGCATTAGTTCCTTATACAGTTGAAGAATTAATAAACTATGCCAGAATTGAATTTAATCGGGCATCTGCAGCAGAAGAATTTGAAAAGATTAAGAACAAAAACTTGCCTGCTCCAAAAGTATTCTCAACGATTGAGGATGAGATAAATTGCGCTGCGGCAAATGA
>DAIEQP010000410.1 GCA_027347805.1 Ignavibacteria bacterium
CAACTTTATAAATCAGATTAACAGTTGTATCGTTTGCAGGTTTGTAATCAACACCGCTCTTGTATAAACTTTCGGAATTGAAGTATTGTAAATTTGCTAACTGCTGAATACTTCTCATAATGAAAGCGCGGCTGAAATAGTTGCCAGGAATTGTGTAAAGTTCTCTGCGAATTACTTTGTCTTTGGTTTTATCATTGCCGGTAATTTCAACTTTGCCGACTTTAAATCTGGAACCTTCATTAATCTTAATTCTTATATCAACTGAATCCGGGTCAACTTTTTCTTCTTTTTCATCAAGTTGAAATGCTAAATAACCGTTATCCTGAAATAATGATGAAACGTCGGTTTGTTTTTCATTGAAGTGGAGATTCTGATTGAATTTTTCCAGATCAAAAATATTTCCTTTTTTAAAGTCCAGGCGAGCATCTAATTCTTCTTTAGGATAAACAGTTACACCTTCCCAAATTACATTCCTAACTTTATATTGATTACCTTCATAAACATCTAAAACAACATCGATAGTTTTTTTATCTGCTGAAAGAACAGTCGAGTCTCTAAGTATTGTAAAATCTCTGTAACCTTTTTTCTGATAAAATTTTGTCAGAAGTTCTTTGTCTTTTGTAAACTTTGCTTTATCAAATTTTGAAGAGGACCAGAATCTCCACCAGCGAGCTTCTTTTGTATCAGAAAATTCGCCTTTTAGATCGCTGTCATCAAATGCAATGTTTCCGTTGAATTTGATGTTCTCAACTTTAACGGAAGAACCTTCATCAATGTTTAATACTACTACTACACGGTCTTTAATTTTTGTGATAGAGTTAAGCGAGGAATTCTTAACGATTTCAAATTTGGTCTGATATTCCTTAGATAAATCTTTATCGTTACGCCAAGTTACTGTTACTTCTTCATCGCTTGTATCGGCAGTAAAAAAATGATAACTCTCCTGCGAAATTTTAGCATTTAAGTATCCTTCTTCTTCATAGTTCTTAAGAATATTCGTGATTATTCTTGAGAGTTCTTGAGGCTTAACTGTCTGACCCCGAACGATTGTAACCTTTTTATTAAGGTCTTCTTCGCTCAATTCATCATTGCCTTTAAAAACAATTTTTTCGAGACGGGGATATTCTTTGATTTTAACTAGAAGGAAAATGCCGGTATCTAATTTTTTTTCGATAAGCAGCTGTACGTCTTCAAATATTCCCAAATTCCATAATCTTTTAATGGCATTATTTGTTTGATCGCCTGGAATTGTAATCTCATCTCCAACTTGTAATCCTGTATTAGCAATAATTGTAGTAGCGTCGGCAGTTTTATTCCCAACGACAGAAATTCCTAAAATTTTATAACTAGATCTCTGAGACTGTGCAAATATCAAAGAAGAAGATACTAAGGCTAACAGAATGTAAATACTAAACAGTTTTCTTGGTGTGTGTTTTAACATTATTCGTTTGTTTTGAGTTGCTGGATAATTGTTCACTAACTAAACCAAATCTTCTTTCACGTTTTTGATAATCCTTAACCGCATCAAGTAAATGTTTACTTTTGAAGTCCGGCCATAATACATCCGAAATAAAAATTTCTGAGTAGGCCAGTTGCCATAAAAGGAAGTTGCTTATTCTAAATTCACCACTTGTTCTTATCATTAAATCGGGATCTATTAGTCCCGCAGTAGTTAAATGATTAGAGATGGTATCCTCATCTATGGATTCGGGATTCAATTTTCCTGAAAGAACTTGTTTGCTTATATCTTTTACGGCCTCAACAAGTTCCCATCTTCCGCTGTAACTAAAAGCCAAATTTAAAATCATTTTATTATTGTGAGCAGTCTTTTGTATAGCAGTCTGTAATTCTTCACTCACAATTTGTGGAAGAGTTTCGGAATTCCCGATAGTCATCAATCTGATTTCATTAGCGTTTAACTCAGCAGTTTCGCTCTTAAGATATTTCACCATCAATCGCATCAATGTTGAAACTTCATCCTTGGGCCGTTTCCAGTTCTCAGTTGAAAATGTGTAAAGTGTAAGAATTTTTACACCCAAATGTGTACAAGTTTCAACTGCCTGACGAACTGAACCAACGCCTTTTTTATGTCCGGCAATCCTGGGAAGACTTCTTTTTTTTGCCCATCTCCCGTTCCCATCCATTATAATAGCAACATGCCGGGGAATATTTCCTTTGGCTTTTACTTCCTCAATAAGTTTTATATCGGCTTTGCTGAGTATTGAGGCCAACTATTCTCTCTTCATTCAATTTTGGCCTGAAAAAATAGGTTCGATGTGAGTAAATGTCAAGAAAATGAAGATCTATTATTGAAAGTAAAATCGGGAATAAATCAGTTATGATCTGGAAGAGTAACGATTTTAATCTGTTTTTGGGTTTCTTCTGAGAGAGTAGAGACTAACATAGTAGCTTTTACAACAGAACTGTATGGCACTCCAAGAAAAAGTGTTATTCGGTTCATCGGGTAGATTTTTTTGTAAGATGAAATTGCTTCCAGTTTCGAAATAAATTTGATATCATTTAATTCTTCAGCACTTACTGTAAGACCGATTGCAATTTTCTTTTTGTATTGACTTATTGCATCAACTTCATAACCGCTTATTGCCGGCGGTGCAGGAAGGTATTTCCCAAACTTTCTGCTTAAAGTAAGGTAGCCTTCTTTCCAGAGATGATCAATTAGTAAGTCCACGCGTTCGCGTCTTAATCTTGGTGCCATTTTAATTTAATACCGGCATAATTGGAATAAGTGGTGAAAACTTTTCTAAACCAAGGATTTTGATGTTGCATATTTTATCATATTCGAACATGGCAACAGAGTTAGCTCCATATTGTCTTCCATAAAGAACTTTTTTGCCAAATTTATTTTTGCTGATATAATATGGTTCAAGAATAATTTCTTCGAAGCCATACAAAAATCTAACCCGATTTCTATTTAGTATTGCTGTTGTAAAGTAAAGTGATTTCATTTCTTTCTCCTCAATTGTAGGTTCTAAATACACCGATGACTTTTCCGATAATCGAAAACTCTTCAACATTATCCACTTCGATTGGCTTATACTTTTCATTTTCAGGTACCAAGTAAATTTTGTTTTCTCTTATCTCAAATTTTTTCATTGTTGCTTCATCGTGTAACAACGCTACTACAATATCTCCGTTAATAGCTTCTTTTTGCGGAGATACAATAACAAGATCATTTTCGAGAATACCGGCATTAATCATACTATCACCGCGGACTTTTAATCCGAAGCAACCGATTTTGCTACTTAGCAAACTCGAATCAATCATCATGTTACCTTCAATATTTTCTTCTGCTAACAAAGGATATCCGGCAGCAACTCTTCCAACTATCGGTAATCCTACTATATTATCGAGTACTTGTCTCGATTTGTTTAGCCCTTCATCAATAATAGATAAAGTTCTACTGGTTTTACTCTCATTAGTTAAATGGCCTTTTTTAACAAGAGCATAAATATGTCTTTTGACGCCGAAGGTGCTTGAAATGTTAAAATGTTTTCCAATTTCCCTGTATGTTGGAGGAAATCCGTTAACAAAAGTGTATTGCTGAATGAAATCAAGGATTTCTTTCTGCCTATCTGTTAATTCTTCTTTCATAATAGTGTCCTTTTGTTCACTGCAATATAGTGAACGTATGAGCACGTTGTCAAGTTATTTTAATAATTTTTATAGGTAATTCATTATGCATCATTTTGCACATGATGAAAATAAACAGGAGTTTTTGCTTTCTGTTACTGCTGATAATAAATGGAGTACTTTTAAACAAGAGATAATCAACATACTGTTGGTGCAGAAAAATCTATAAAAATTGCATTTATTGTTTTTTTCTTGTGTATTGAAATTTTAAATGATATTATTGAATCGATTCAATTGTTTAATAGAGTGCGACACGAATTTATAATCTTCAACCAGTTCTTTCTTAGACGAAAAAAATGATAAATATTAGTTCTGGAGGAAGGAAAGATTTTAATTAACAAGTTTTTATTAATTAAATGAAAAATGTTTTAGTAAATAAAAAAGGTGACTAAATGGAATTTCCACAGTTTATTTCTTTTACTGTTACAAATGCTTGTAATCTGCGATGCAAAATGTGTGGGCAGTGGAGTGAAAGCGGTTACATTAAAAATAAAACAGGGGTATCCTCACATCAGCTTAAACTGGATGAATGGAAAAAACTTGTTGATGAAATCTCACAGCATAAAATTCGTTTTATTTTGGTGAGAGGCGGAGAACCATTTTTATATCCGGGAATAATTGAACTTCTTGAATATATAAACAGTAAAGGAATCTTTGTTTCGATTGATACAAATGGAACAGTATGTGAAGAATACATTCCTGATTTATTAAGAATCGGAAATATGCATATTACTTTTTCTGTTGATGGTCCCGAACAAATTCACGATTCTGTTAGAGGAATGAACGGAAGTTTCAATAAAATAAAAGAAAATATTCTTCTATTTAATAAGATGGAGAGAGAAACCGGCAAAAAAATAAGTAAGAGTATTTGCTTTACTATTAGCAAATATTCCTATAAAGGATTAGGAGAGATGCCGGATGTTGCTAGAAGTATGGGGATAGCTTCAATTAATATTGTTCCTTATTATTATTTCACAGATGAAGTCGGTAAAAAATATGAGGAAGAACTTCGGTACAATTTGGATTGCACAGCTTTTTCCTGGAAAGGTTTTCATCAAGATGATTCCGGAATCGATTTCCAGATATTTAAAGATCAACATAAAAAATATTTGGATACTCTAAATGGAATAGAGAATTATCCATATTTCCCATTAAATGATGATGAATATAAAACTTGGTTTAGTGATCCTTTCACTGTTGTTAAAACAAACCAGTGTAATAACATTGAAAAATTGATCGACATACAGCCGGGTGGAGATGCTAATTTCTGCATCGACTTCCCTGATTATAGCATTGGTAATGTTAGAGAATCTTCGATAAGTGAAATTTGGAATGGTGAGAGAGCAAACAAATTCAGAGAGTACAGAAGAAATAAACCGCTGGCAATTTGTTACAGATGCGGTGCAAAATATTGTTCAGAGATAAAAGAATAATTTAATAAAACAAAAATTTTATTCAATTAAAAATGAGGCAAAATATGAGAGCTGTTAACAAAATTTTATATAGTTTCTTTTTGCTGTTAATTATGCTGATTCCTAAAAGTGTAAAAGCTCAACTGGAAACAAACGGCAGTTTTGAAAATTCAAAACTTGGTTTAGTAACTGGAAATGATGTAAAAGGTTGGCTTATATCTGTTGATACCGGTTTAGATACCAAATTTGAAATCATAAACACACAGGCAAAAGATGGCAGTCAATGCATGAAAGTATCTTTAAATCAAATGGGTGCTAATGCATGGAGCATTCAGTTAGTTGGAGATAGCATAAAAGTAAATCCAGGTGAAACTTATAGCTTATCTATTTGGGTAAAAGCTGAAAAAGCAGGAGCTCAGGCAAATTTTACAGTTGGTAATTATTCATATAAGGAATACACTGCTAACAGGCAGGTTGCTTTAACAACAGATTGGAAGGAATACACTTTATCATTTACTATTAATGATCAGGAAAAAATTATTAGATGCCCGATACATCTTAGTATTGCAGCCAATGCCGGTAATAATATTTACTTTGATAACATGAAAGTATCAAAACCAGGGGGAACAAATGTTTATAATGGACCTGCACTGGCAACAGGGAAAAGTAAGTTCCTGGGAAATATTTACAGCTCGACACAATCATCAAATTTCATTTCATACTGGAACCAAGTTATACCCGAGAATGCAGGTAAATGGGCTAGCGTCGAAGGAACAAAAGATGTAATGAACTGGACTGAACTAGATGCTGCTTATAATCTTGCTATTAATAATAAACTTCCATTTAATTTTCATGTTTTAGTCTGGGGACAACAGCAGCCATCATGGATGACAGATGGTTCACTTAATGCTACGCAACAACTGGCTCAAATTACCGAATGGTTTAAAGCAGTTGCAGCGCGTTATCCAAAAATTGACATTCTTCAGGTTGTAAACGAACCGTTGCCAGGCCATAATCCGGCTCAATATAAAGCTGCGCTTGGCGGAGACGGTTCAACTGGTTGGGATTGGGTTGTAAACGCATTTCAATTAGCAAGAGATAATTTTCCCAAAACAACCAAGCTGATGATGAATGAATTTGGAATACTTGGAAGTATCTCCGGAACTAATTCATATTTGAAAATTATTAAAATACTAAAGAGCAAGAAATTAATTGACTGTATCGGTGTTCAAGGACATGCGTTTACCACCAAGTCTGCAAGCGCTTCTGATATCAGAACAACAATTGATTCTCTATGGGCAACAGGATTACCTGTTTATGTGACTGAGATGGATGTTGACGGAACCGATGACAATGTTCAGCTTGCTGAATACAAAAGAATTTTCCCAACTATTTGGGAACATAAAGGTATTTACGGAATTACTTTCTGGGGATGGAGACGTGGCCTTTGGAGAGATTCAAATGGAGCTTATTTAATTAATACTGATGGTTCAGAACGCCCTTCGATGACATGGTTAAAGAGTTATGTTCAAAGTACAGTTGTAGATGTAAAGAATGAAAGTGGAATTCCATCGGATTTCAACCTGTTTGATAATTATCCTAATCCTTTTAACCCGTCAACAAATATCAGCTATAATATTGCAAAAGAAACCAATGTTAAGCTGGAAGTATTTGATATTCTCGGAAGACATGTTCAAACTTTAGTTGATAAACAACAATCACCTGGAAAATATAATATTGAATTTAATGCAGGTATTTTAACAAGTGGAGTTTATATTTATCGTTTACAGGCAGGTACATATTCATCCATAAAGAAATTAGTATTAATGAAGTAAGCTCAATTAATTTTGCTGATAAAAAAAGGGCGATTAAATTCGCCCTTTTTTTTAGGATTAAATCTCATTTCCATTTTTTCAATGGATCAATTAAGTTCTGAAGTTTCCTTCCAACTTCATAATTTTTTTGAAAGCCAGAAAAAATTTGAGCACTCGGTCCATAAGAAAAAATCCCTACAAAATTGGCAGTATGAAGTTTGGTTGCCCACACAACATCAATTTCACCAGTATCTTTGTTCTGGTTCGAAAGGCCCAGACTGCCTGTATCGTGATCTGCAAGAACAACAACCAGAGTATTTTTATTTCTTTCTGCAAATTCTAATGATGTCTTAATTGCACTGTTGAAATCTTTTAACTCTCCAAATAAATAATTCTTATCATTTTTGTCAGCTGCCCAATCAATTTGAGATCCTTCAACCATCAGTACAAATCCATCCTTATCTTTACTTAATATTTGAATGGCTTGGTTTGTCAAATCACCTAACGAAAATTTTCTTTTATTTGCCCAGGGAAGAGAGACATTCGAAAAAACTCCGAATACTTTTTTGTGCTTGGAAAGCTCATTAATTTTTGAAGTATCTTTTATTATTGTATATCCTTTTGAACTCATAGAATCAAGATAGTTGAGATTATCTTCTCTTTTTCCGCCAAGATTTTTAGGCAGGAAAAAGTCAGTGCCGGCTCCTATTAAAACATCTGTATTGCTTCTGCATATTTGTTCTGCAATTGCAAATTCTTCTTTTCGGCTTCCATTGTGCGCTAAAAAAGTAGCTGGTGTTGCATTTGTTATCGAAGAGGTTACAACAACCCCAGTCGATTTTTTTTTCTTCTGAGCAACATCAAAAATGTTCATGAGTTCATTTCCGTTTTCATCAACACTAATCATCCGGTTTTTTGTTCGATAGCCCGTTGCATATGCAGTACCGCTTGCCCCAGAATCTGTAACAAAATTATCATTTGATGAGGTGTTGATTAAGCCAATGAATTGAAACTTTTGATAAGGATTTGATTTGTCCAATAATACTGATGCAGATACCTGCGATAATCCCATTCCATCTCCAATTAATATTATTATATTTTTTGGGGTAGAATGTTGACAAAAAAAGGTCGGTGCTGAGAGCATACCGACCATTATTAAAGTAATTATTTTTTTTATCATCAAATTAATCCGGTTAGTCAATGTAGGTAAGCCAGTTATGACGATCAGGAATTTTTCCATATTGAATTCCAGTAAGTTCGTCATTAAGTTTAATTGCAAGTTCCCCGGCCTGGGTTTCACTGAATATCATTTCTTTTTCATGATATTTTAATTTGCTTACAGATGAAATAACAGCTGCAGTACCTGAACCAAATACTTCAAGTAAATCGTTATTATCAAATGAAGAAACAATTTCATCAATCGAAATCGATCTTTCTGTAATATTGAAGTTCCAGTCTTTAAGTATTTGAATTACAGAAGCTCTTGTAACACCAGGAAGAATTGATCCTCCTAATTGCGGAGTTGCAATTTCATTTTTGAAGCGAACAAAAATATTCATAGCTCCAACTTCTTCAATATATTTTTGTTCAATTGCATCGAGCCACAAAACCTGTGTATATCCTTCATGCTTTGCATCAACCTGGCCAATTAAACTGGCAGCATAATTCCCGGCAACTTTAGCTTCGCCTGTACCTCTTCTTACAGCACGAACATATTTATCAACAACCATAATTGGTACCGGTTTAAAACCTTCTGGATAATAAGGCCCAACAGGACTCAGCATGATCATAAATTTATATTGGTCTGCTGCACGCACTCCAAAACATGGTTCTGTTGCAATCATAAACGGACGAATATAAAGTGAATGCCCTGGTCTATCCGGTATCCATGCCTGGTCAAGTTTTACAAGTTCAAGCATTTTGTCTAAAAATAATTTTGGATCTACCTGTGGCATACAAAGGCGTGCAGCAGAATTATTTAATCTCTCAATATTTTTTTCAGGGCGGAATAATGCAATTCTGCCATCAACAGTATTAAATGCTTTCAAACCTTCAAATAATGCCTGACCATAATGGAAAACCATTGCCGCAGGATGAAGAGTGATTGTTTCCAGTTTTTTAATTTCCGGTTTTTGCCAACCACCTTTTGCACCATCGAAATTCATTTCAAGAAAATGTTCAGAAAATATTTTTCCAAAAACTAAGTTTTCCGGTAATGAAACTTTTTTTGTCTTTTCTAATACTTGATTGTTCATGATTAATCCTTTGTTATCAACTCTTTCCAAATCAAAAATAAAAGAAAATAAAAGTAATTGCTAACCGGGAAACTTTCTTATTTTGTAATTAATTTTTCTGAAATATTAAGGCGGAACTATGGTTTTCGAAAAAATTGGTTTGGCCATTACATTTTCACCAAATATACAAGCTCTTTTATGCGAAGCAAATCATTTTAGAAAATTATTTCAATCGGAATTAATTCTTATTCATGTTGGTGAAGAGGAAGAAAATTCCAAAAAGTATTTGAAAGAAATAATTGAAAAAAGCGGACTAACCGAAAATGATTATAAACTTATTTGGGAAAATGGAGATGTAGAAGATAAAATTCTTGAAATCTGTAATGAAGAAAAAATAGATTTGCTTATCGCCGGAGCATTACGTAGAGAAAATATTGTAAAATATTATATCGGGTCAATTGCAAGAACATTGATGAGGCAGGCGCCTTGCTCTGTTCTTTTATTAACCAATCCGGATTGTATTGCAAAAGTTTTCAAAAAAATTTGTATTAATATTGATTTTTCTCCTCTTAGCGAAACTGCAGCAAGAAAATCCTACATGCTTGCAAAACAGCAATCCCTTAACGAATTGTTTTTAATTAGGGAATTCCAGATGCCCGGTCTTGCAACTACTATTTACGACAGCGGATCAAAGGAAGAAGCCCGCGGAAAAAGACATAAATGGCTTGATGAAGAAAAACAAAAAATGGATTTGTTTGTTCAGGAATTAAATCTCCATGATATTAAATTCAATACAGTATGTCTTTACGGAAAGCAGGGCTGGGAATCCAGTCATTGGGTCAATGAAAATGGGGGAGACCTTTTTGTAATTCCTTCAGCCCCAAAGAAATCAAATCTCATCGATAGAATATTTCAGCATGACATTGAATTCGTTTTTAAAGATTTACCTTGCTCTGTCTTAGTTATTAAAAAAAATGGAAACGATGAATGAGTCTCTCATCCCAGGATATAACAATTTTTCTGCTTTGTGTTGCTGTAATGTTATTCTTTTCCAGAACAATTGGAGAATTGCTGCGCAAATGGAAGCAACCGATAGTAATTGGAGAAATAATTGCAGGAATTATTTTAGGCCCCACACTTATTGGTGCATTGTTCCCTGAATTGTTTAAAAACCTTTTTCAGAGTTCATCGAATGTAAATATTGTTTTGCAGGGGATCACTTTTCTTGCGGTTGTAATGCTTCTTCTTGTATCCGGATTGGAAGTTGACCTTACACTTGCTATAAGACAAGGTAAGACTGCATCATTAATTAGTTTGATGGGAATCTTATTTCCTTTTGTTGTTGGTTTTTTATCAGCGTGGTATTTCCCGCAACAACTCGGTATATCAAATTCTGAACTCCACATTGAATTTGCTCTTTTTGTCGGGACCGCACTTTCGATTACAGCTCTTCCTGTAGTTGCCAGAACATTAATGGATCTTAATATTTTCAAAACTGAAATCGGATTTTTAATTATTGCCTCAGCTATGGTAAATGATTTGATTGGGTGGATTATCTTTTCATTTATTTTAGCAATGATTGGGAAAAATTCGCAGGGATTTAATTTCGGATCAACAATTGTTGTCTTAACCATTTTTATTGCATTTGTCTTTTTGATATTGAGGAAAGTAATCGATTTTATTTTGCCCAGATTTGAAAAGATAACAACTTATCCGGGAGGAGTATTAAATTTAATTCTTGTAATCGGGTTAGCAGGTGCAGCATTTACAGAATGGATTGGCGTACACGCAATATTTGGGGCGTTTATTATTGGAATTGCAATTGGAGATTCCGCTCATCTTAAAGAAGAAACAAGGGAAATTATTCAACAATTTATTACAAATATATTTGCACCATTATTTTTTGTATCAATTGGATTAAGAGTCAATTTTATACAAAATTTTGATATTGGTATTGTAGCTTTATTTTTAATTCTTGCCTTTGTTGGAAAAGTAATCGGCTGCGGATTGGGCGCTTATTGGGGTGGAATGAATAGGGAAGATTCCCTTGCAATAGGATTCGGTATGAATTCGCGGGGAGCAATGGAAATAGTTCTTGGAACCCTCGCATATCAAACGGGATTAATTCAGGAAAAAGTTTTTGTGGCTCTTGTTATTATGGCGCTTATAACTTCCATTAGCAGCGCACCACTTATGAGTTATTTTCTAAAAAGAAGTAAACGCAAATTGAATTTTTCCGATCTGCTTAAGAAAGAAAACATTTTTTTTACAGATGTTAATAATAAAAAAGAAATAATTAGAGAACTGTGCATGTTTGCTTCTCAAAAGAGCAAATTAAATTTTGAACACATGTACAAAGAAGTTTGTAAACGGGAAGAACAAATGTCAACTGGTCTTATAAATCATTTGGCTATACCACATGCCAGATTGAAAATTCAATATCCATTTGTTGCAGTTGCGTTGAATAAAGAAGGAGTCGATTTTGATTCACTTGATGGTGAAAAATCGAAAGTAATATTTCTTTTACTCACACCCCAAAGTGAACCGGAAATACAGCTTAAAATGCTTGCAGAAGTTTCGAAAAAATTTTCAACAAAAGAAATTGTTGATGAATTAAGCAATGAAAGTTCTATTGATGAAATAATTTTAAAGATGAAACAACTTTCTTAGATTTACGGTGAATAATAAAAATTATGATTTCATTATTACAAATAGTCGGAAGAAAAACATTAAACTTCTTTGAAGAGGTTGGGCAGGTTGTCCATCTTTTGTTTGAGATTTTTAAAAACTCTAAAAGCTTAATTAAAAGCAGACGAAATTTTGTGTACCAAATGGAACATATTGGTGTAAATTCAATCCCGCTGGTTCTTATTATTGCAGTATTTACAGGTGCAGTTGCGGCATGGCAGGCTGCTTACCAGTTGAAAGGAATCGCTCCATTATCGTTTCTGGGTTCAGCAACCTCACGAGCAATAATAACTGAACTTGGTCCTGTGCTTACTGCTATTGTAATCGCCGGTAGAGTCGGGGCTTCTATTGCCGCAGAA
The DNA here is from genome assembly GCA_027347805.1 of Ignavibacteria bacterium. Taxonomy (GTDB): domain Bacteria; phylum Bacteroidota; class Ignavibacteria; order Ignavibacteriales; family Melioribacteraceae; genus Stygiobacter. Next base: position 12,159 of record DAIEQP010000410.1, read on the forward strand.
TTAGGTTCGATGAAAGTAACAGAGCAAATTGATGCACTTGAAACAATGGGAATTAATCCTGTAGGGTATTTAGCAACACCTAGATTTTTTGCATCTATAATTATGATGCCGATATTAGTTGTTTTTGCTAACTCTATTGCTTTGATTGGTGCTTATTTTATTTCCAACATGTTTCTAGGAGTGTCATTCAATGTTTTTTTCCTATCAGTAAAAAGATATTTTGAAATTGGAGATTTTGTTTTTGGATTGGTCAAAGGAGTTGCATTCGGTGGTGTTACATCTCTTTTAGGCTGCCATATTGGATTTAGAACTGAAGGAGGCGCAGAAGGTGTTGGCCTCTCTACTATACGTTCGTTTGTGCTTAGCTCAATTCTGATTTTGGTGCTCGATTACATTCTATGGACCCTTATATTCTAATAATCTCATTTCTATAAATGAATTCCGAAAATTTTTATAAAGATAGAGAATGGATAATCGTTCTCTAAAAAAGTAATTTGATATTCATAAGAAAGAAACATTTGGAGAGTTGATGACAAGTTTTATTATTAAACCCGCTGTTCGTACAGAAAACATTACATATGCCGTTAGAGACATAATTGTTATTGCAGACCAGGTTGCAAAAACAGGCAAAGAAATGCTTTATTTGAATATTGGCGACCCGAATCAATTTGATTGGCAGACACCAAAACACTTGATAGAAGCGACCTATCAGGCAATGCTTAAAAATCTAAATGGTTATTCACCTTCATCCGGAATTAAGCCGGCTGTAGAAGCTATTGCCCATGAAGCAGAAAAAAAATTAATAAAAAATGTGCAGGATATTTTTGTCACAACTGGAGCGAGCGAAGCAATTGAAATTTGTTTAACCGCACTTGTAAATGATGGAGAAAATATTCTTACTCCAACTCCCGGGTATCCGTTGTACACCGCAATTCAAAGCAAACTTCAGACTATGGAAAATCCTTATTATCTGGATGAAAGCAATGGCTGGCAGCCGGATATAAATGATATTAGGAAAAAAATTAATTCGAAAACCCGTGGAATAATTTTAATAAATCCCAATAATCCAACAGGATCAAATAATTCTCCTGAAACATTAAAACAAATTGTTGAACTTGCACGAGAACATAACCTTGTAATTTTTGCTGATGAAATTTATGATAAGCTTTTGATGGATGGTAAAATTCATACTTCAATTGCATCTCTGGATTCTGAAATTCCAATGGTAACTTTTGGAGGTCTTTCAAAAAATTATTTGGTGCCTGGATTTAGAATTGGATGGGGAATAGTAAGTGGAAACAAGGAAGCATTAAAGGATTATATTGAAGCGATTAATAAAATATTAAGAGCTCGTTTATGTGCTAATCATCCTGCACAATGGGGAATTGCCCCTTCATTAATGGGAGATCAATCACATCTAACAGAAGCAAAAGAAAAGTTGACTCGAAGAAGAAATATGACTGTTGAAATGTTAAATGCAATTCCAGGAATTTCTTGTGTCCCTCCCGAAGGAGCTTTCTATGCATTCCCAAAAATTGAAAATATAAAAGATGATTCCCATTGGGCAACACAATTACTTAAAGAAACCGGTGTTGTTGTTGTCCCCGGCAGCGGATTTGGCCAGGTCCCCGGAACCAATCATGTTAGAATAGTTTTTCTTCCCACGGAAAATATTTTGGAGAAAGCCTATAAAGCTATCGCAGAATTTCATAAAAAGTATATGGATAATCTGTAATTAATCTTAATCAAGTAAGTGATATAAAGGCAGATATGACAAAAACAGATGAAGCGTTGAAATATTTTAAAGAAGGATTTAGTTGTTCTCAGGCAGTTCTTCGTGTGTTCGCAAAAGATTTTGGTCTGAATGATGAACAATCACTAAGAATTGCAGGCAGCTTTGGTGGCGGTGTTGCAAGGATGAGTCAAATGTGCGGAGCTGTTTCTGGTGCGCTGATGGTCATCGGATTGAAGTATGGGAAAACTGAAGCATCTGATGATCAACAAAAAGAGATTAATTATAAAGCAGCTCAACAATTTGCTGCCGAATTCAAAAAGAAAAATAAATCTTTGATGTGTTCAGATCTTCTTGGAGTTGATTTAAGCAACCCGGAGGCAGGCGCTTATATGAAGCAAAATAACCTTAGCACTTTGGTTTGCCAGAAGGCAATTATTGATGCAATTGATGTGCTTGAAAAAATTTTATAGGCGGTAATTACTTATGACAATGCCAGTATTATGCGGGTTGTAATCTGGATTTCTCATATCTATATTTGCCCCACATTTTTTTAGGAATAAGCTTTTTTGAAAAATATAAATATTACAGAATTACCAAGTGGTCTTAAAATAATATCCGAAAAAATCACCCACGTAAAATCTTTTTCCCTGGGCTTTTGGTTTAATGTAGGCAGCCGTGACGAAAATGATTCCAACAACGGCATTAGTCATTTTTTAGAGCACATGTTCTTTAAGGGTACAAAAAAACGTTCATCTAAAAGAATTTCAGAGGAAATTGAAGGACTTGGCGGATATTTAAACGCTTTTACTTCCAAAGAGCATACTTGTTTTTACGGCAGGGGACTTAATAAGCATGTCGAAAAAACTTTTGAAGTACTTGCCGACATGGTTCAAAATTCAATTTTTGATCCGGAAGAAATAAAAAAAGAATCTGCTGTCGTCATTGATGAATTATATGATATAGAAGATTCACCCGATGAATTAGTGTTTGATAAATTTGAAAGCAATGTCTTTAATGGTAATTCTCTCGGTATGCCGATAATTGGGACCGAAAAAAATCTTAGAGGATTTACACAAAAAGATCTTTTTAGTTATATAAATGAGAATTATACGTTTGACAGATTCATGATTGTAGCTTCAGGAAATCTTGAACACAATGATCTTGTAAGATTTGCAAAAAAATATTTAACAAAAAAATTCAATCCGGTTAATAAAAATCAAAGAACCATCAATGTAAATCCTTCCGATGATTTGTTTGTTGAGAAGGAAACTCAGCAGGTTCATTATATATTGGGTAAACCAACTTACGGTTATAAAGACACTCGTAGAATTTCAGTTGCAGTTCTCTCTCATATTTTAGGTGAAGGCAGCAGCTCCCGTTTATTCCAGAAAGTAAGAGAAGAGAATGGAATTTCATACCAGATTAATACATTCTTAAATTCTTTTTTTGATATATCAACTTTTGGAGTCTATCTTTCTACAAATGATAAAACTGTCAAAAAAGCCCAGAAGCTTATTTTTGAAGAACTTGAAAAAATAAAATCAAAAAAAGTTACTCAAAAAGAACTTGACAGGGCAAAAGAATATCTTGTGGGCAATATGCTTATGAGTTTGGAGGGCACTTCGAATCGAATGATTAGAATGGCTCACCAAATGATGTATTTTGGAAAATTAATTCCGGTTGAACAGACAGTAAAGAAAATTCAGGATGTTACAAGAGAAGAAATTTTTGATCTTTCCAATGAATTATTTGATGGCCGAAAGGTTGCAAATGGTAGCTTAACAAGAGTAATTTTGTCTCCAAAGAATTTTCTTTTGAAAAAGGTTAGCAAGGAAATAATATGCCGACAATTACAATTGACGGAAATAAAATAGATTTTAGTCAAGGCCAAACAATTATAGAGGTTGCTAGAGCTGCCGGAATTGAAATACCGCATTTCTGCTGGCATCCAAAACTTTCTGTAAGTGGAAACTGTCGTGTTTGTTTGGTTGAAATAGAAAAAATGCCAAAACTTGCAATTTCATGTGCAACTATTGCATCCGATGGAATGGTGGTTCATACCAATTCTCCTAAAACATTAGAAGCAAGAAATGCTGTGATGGAATTCATTTTGATTAACCATCCGCTGGACTGCCCTATTTGTGATGAAGCAGGTGAATGCAAACTGCAGGAATATGCATTTGCACATAGCCGTGGTGAAAGCAGATTTGATGAAATCAAAAATCGCAAAGAAAAACGTGTTCAACTAGGACCAAGAATTAAGTTTGATGGTGAACGGTGTATATCTTGCTCGCGTTGTATTCGCTTCTCTGATGAAATTGCAAAATCAAATCAACTTACGTTTACAAACCGTGGAGATAAAGTAACTATATCAACCTTCCCAGGAGAATCATTCGATAATCCTTACACACTTAATACAACTGATATTTGTCCGGTCGGTGCATTAACAAACGAAGATTTTCGTTTTAAATCTCGAGTATGGGAAATGTCATCTACAAAATCTGTTTGCGTTGGATGTGCACGAGGCTGTAATTCAGAAATTTGGGTGAGAAACAATGAAGTGCTTAGATTAACTCCAAGATTGAATGAAGAAGTTAATAGCTATTGGATGTGCGATAAAGGACGGTTAGAAACATTCAAACATATTAATGCTGAAGATAGAATTAGTGGAACATATATTCGAAAAGCAGGTCAGCTTCAAAAGGTAGAGTGGAAGGAAGCACTTGATGTTGCTGCAAAAAGTCTGCGTGAAAATAAAAGTAATGAAATTGGTTTTGTGGGTTCTGCATTAGCTTCATGCGAAGATAATTATGTTCTTCTCAAGTTAGCTAAGCAGATGAATATTAACATCACTGCGTTTACAAATCATATTGTAACAGGTGATCAAGACCAAATTTTAATTCGCGAAGATAAAACACCAAACTCGCTTGGTGCTGAACTTATCGGCCTGAATTCAAATGGCGTCGATTTGATTTATCGTATGATAAAAGATGGAAAACTAAAAGCATTGATAATCGTTGAAGAAGATTTGGGCTCGTTAAGTGAAGATTGGGAACAAGCTCTTGGTCAGCTTGATTTACTCATAGTTACTTCAACTAATTCAAATAAAACTACTGCTCTAGCTGATATTGTTTTCCCGGCTTCAACCTACGCTGAAAAGCATGGAACATTCGTAAACTTTCAGGGAAGAGTTCAGAGAATAATGCCTGCTGTTGCAACCGAAGAGGAAGATCGAGCACTTGATGGAATGAGTATGAGCCGTTGGGATAAATTTGGGACAAAGTTCGACCGCTGGATGCAGGGTAGAAAGGTAGATGCTAAGCCAAGCTGGAAAATTTTAAGTCTGCTGGCTGCTTATCTTGGAATTAAAATGAAATTTGATATGGCTGAACAAGTTTTTGAAGAGATTTCAAATACAATTGATGCATTTAGGGGATTGGATTATGATGTGATTGGTGAGTTAGGTGCAAAAGTAAAAATCAATGAAAAAATAAAAATCTAATACTCTTTTAAATCGTTCAAAGCGATTACAAAGAGTGATATAAAGTTTTAATTGGAGTTTATTTAATGACCCTTTTAGAAACAATAATAATTTCACTTATAAAAATAGTTCTGATTGTCGTTCTATTATTATTAAGTGTTGCATATATGGTTTACTTCGAACGTAAAGTGAGCGCCTGGATTCAAAACAGGAAAGGACCAAACAGGGTTGGATGGTTTGGGCTCCTGCAACCATTTGCAGATGTATTTAAACTTTTATTTAAAGAAGATATTGTTCCTGACAAAGCAAACAAGACGCTTCATACTTTAGCTCCTTTTATTGCTTTGTTTGTTGCATTCTCTACTTATGCAGTTATTCCAATTGGCCCGCCAGTTGAAATTCTTGGCTATAAAATAAATTTGGTCGTTGCCGATGTAAATATTGGAATTCTTTGGGTGTTAGCTTTAACATCGCTTGGTGTTTATGGAATTACATTTGCAGGTTGGTCGAGCGGTAGCAAACATTCACTGCTCGGCGGTATTCGTTCTTCAGCGCAAATGATTTCTTACGAAGTATCGATGGGATTTTCAATTGCAGGAGTTTTGCTTCTCTCACAATCATTGCAGCCCATGAAAATTGTTCAGGCACAATATGGATGGATGTGGAATGCAGTTGTTCAACCTATTGGTTTTATAACATTTGTTGTCAGTGCATTTGCTGAAACAAACAGGTTACCTTTTGATCTTCCTGAAGCAGAACCTGAGTTGGTTGGCGGTTATCATACTGAATATAGTTCATTTAAATTCGCCGGTTTTTTCTTGGCTGAATACGCAAACATGATTGTTGCTAGCATGGTTATTGTTACATTATATCTTGGCGGCTGGCAAATACCTTACATTGATAAACTTGGTCTTAATAATAATCTTACTGTACTTCTCCAGATTGGTGCGTTCTTATTAAAAACAGCATTCATATTGTTTTTCTTTTTATGGGTAAGATGGAGTATCCCTCGTTTTCGTTATGATCAATTGATGAATCTTGGCTGGAAAGTTATGTTTCCTCTTTCTTTATTGAATATTGTTTGGGTAGCAGTACTTATTATGATTTTTGGTTTATAATTTTGAAAGGCTGACAATGACTGAAAAGAAAAGAATAAAAAATCTTTCGTTAATGGAAAGAATTTACATCCCTGAAATCGCAAAAGGAATGTGGCTTACTTTAAAAACAATGTTTAAGCCAAGTGTAACTCTTCAGTACCCGGAAGTAAAATTTGAACCAACGGGATCTTACCGCGGCAGACCTGTTCTAGTGAAAGATCAGAATGAAGTTGAACGATGTGTTGCATGTGGATTGTGTGCTCGTGTTTGCCCTGCATTGGCTATTGAAGTTCAGGCATCCGAAACAGAATTAGAAAAAGAACGTTATCCTCAAAAATTTGAAATAAATATGTTGCGTTGTATTTTCTGCGGGTTATGTGAAGAAGTTTGTCCTGAAGAAGCAATTGTTATGAGCAAAGATTATGAGCTAGTTTTTTCTAACCGCGATGATGCAATATTTGGAAAAGATAAATTACTTGTACCGGTAGAAAATCTTAAAGAACGACTTGATTTCTTGAGAAAGTTCAAAGGATAGTTTTTACCCTAATAATAGAAATATCTCATCTTGCCTTAAATTAAAATCACCTTGCATTTTAATTCTAATTGTTGTTTGTTGTGATTGTAAATGCTGGCATATCTATATGTTTTCAAAAGTACTTTCCGGCGCAACAATTGGGATTGATGCTTACCTTGTAGAGGTTGAAACACATAGCGAAAACAATCTTCCTTCTGTTTCAATTGTTGGATTACCAGATAACGCAGTAAAAGAAAGCCGGGAGCGTGTTTCTGCTGCAATTAAAAACTCAAATCTTGTTTTACCACATCGTAAACTTACAGTTAATTTGGCTCCTGCTGATATTAAGAAAGAGGGAAGTAGTTTTGATTTACCTATAGCGATTGGAATCTTATGCGCGACTGAAATTATTTATTCTGAACTATTAGAAAAAACAATTCTGCTTGGTGAACTTTCTTTAGATGGTACTCTTAGAAAAATTAAAGGTGCTTTACCAATTGCTGTTGAAGCGAGACAGAGAGGAATTAAGAATATAATTTTACCGGTCGACTCTGTGAAGGAAGCATCCATTGTTGAAGGTGTTGATGTTTATGGAATGGAAAATTTGAATGAAGTGATAAAATTTTTGAAGCAGGAGGAAAGTTTTGAAAAAGTTGTTTCGGACAAGGAAATAATATTTTCTCAAGTTAATTCATATCAACTGGATTTTGCAGATGTGAAAGGTCAGGAAAATGTAAAGCGTGCACTTGAAATTGCTGCTGCCGGTGGTCATAACATAATTATGATTGGTCCGCCGGGTTCCGGAAAAACAATGCTTGCAAAAAGATTTCCATCTATTCTTCCTCCGCTTACTTTTGAAGAAGCTCTTGAAACAACTAAGATTCATTCGATTGCAGGAATTCTACCAAAAGAAAAAGCAATAATTACTGAACGTCCTTTCAGAAGTCCTCATCACACTGTTAGTGATGCAGCATTAATTGGCGGCGGTTCTTTCCCAAGACCGGGGGAAGTTTCATTTGCTCATCATGGCGTCTTATTTTTAGATGAACTCCCGGAATTCAAAAAAAATGTTTTGGAAGTTATGCGGCAACCGCTTGAAGATTACAGGGTAACTGTCAGCAGATCAAAAATGTCGATTGAATTTCCTGCAAACTTTATGCTTGCTGCTGCAATGAACCCCTGTGGTTCTGTATACCATTTTGTATGAATTTCCTGTCGTCAGAGACATAATGAAAATGAATTGAAATTTCCTCTTTCCCAATAATGATCTTATTTGTTATGGTTTCCACTATTGTCCTTTTCGTTGCAAAATCTAAAGATTTCCATTGATCACAATAATGTTGAATCTCATTCAGAATTTCATCCTTATTCAAATTGTTTATTAGTAGGAAATCAATCTCCGCCTGTAAAATGGGAATTTTCTCATCAAGTTCTTTGCTTCTATCGAATAATGGATTATAATGATTCCCGAAACCTTCGTTTGGAATTTCTTTTTGTAAGTATAACTTGACTAACTCATCCATTTCTTTTTTTAATTTAGTGCGTTCGGATTGAAAAAGACTGAGTAGTTGTTCTTTCTCTGCTATTTCACTGTTTGCTTTTTTTATAGCTTCAAGTAAATGTTCCGGAGAATGATTTATGTTGTTAAGCTCTCCAAGATAGATTTCTTCAAGATCACCAGCTAGGATTTTGTTTTTGCAGTTCGTACATACATATTTGTGTTGGCGTGTCGGTACATACATTTTTGCTCCACAATCACATTCCACAATGCCAGAAAATAAGTTGGGTGATTTTTTTAAAGGAATATGATTTTTTGAAGCTTGTTCGCTAAGAATCAGTTGGCATTTATCCCAAAGTTCTTCTGAAATGATCGGCTCAACTTCCGTTAAAACCCACTCTGATTCAGGCTTTAATTCCCATTTCTTTTTATCACCAAGACTCTTCGTATAGTTTACTCGACGAACTCCTTTTACACATGGATCGTGTAACAAGCGTAATATCGTAGTGTTAGTGAATTTCGAACCGTTGCGTGTAAGATGTCCAGATTGATTAAGGATTGTTGCTACTGTTTTTTTCCTTTTATGTTGGACAAACAACTCATGTATTAGTTTTCTGATTGGGGCTTCTGTTGGATCAATCACTAATTTTTTATCTACCCACCGATATCCAAAGGGGGCTTGTCCTCCCAATGGCTTTCCCATTTTCGCTCTGACCGGAACTGATGCGGCAACTCGTTCAGCAATCTCTTCACGTTCCCACTGCGCCATTGCCGCAATCATCGTATAAAATAATCTTCCAGCCGGAGTTGATGTATCAATCGATTCTTGAAGAGAAATAAGATCAGCATTATACTTCCTAAATATTTCTGCAAACTCTAAAAGTTCTTTCGTGTTTCGAGCGAGACGAGCGAGTTTAGAAAAAATAATTCCTGAAATTTTCCCTGATTTAATATCAGAGAGCATGCGCTTGGTTTCAGAATGTTCCATAACCGATTTACCACTTACAGCTTCAAGTAGATAAACTTCTTTTACATTCCATGATTTTGATTCTGCATAATATCGAGCACGTTTCTCATGGTGTTCAGGGCTTTCACCTTTCACTTGATCTTCGGTTGAAACGCGAATCCATATGCCAACTATTTTACCTGATTCCATTATCTATCCTCACGACATCAATCATGTAAAAAAATTATTATATGAAATAAGGTATCAATTTTTTCTAACTTATTCGACCAAATGAAATAGGAAATTCTATTTATGATCTGGTTTATGAACTTTTTTTTCTTGATCTGATGTGATATTTCCGAGATCTACTCTATAGCAAGTCTCGTCAGATAAGAATATAGTGATGATGCAAGATCTCATACTTAACAACTTCAAATCATCATCTAGGAGTTTTACATAACAAAAATCAGAGCAAAATACTATTTCATGTTTGGCGAAAATTTTATCAATTGTTTTATCTGTTGATTCTATTCGAATCCGGATAATTTCAGTATACTTTTGTCCCATAAACTTCAACTCTATTGAATCATGTATCCGTAATCTGGATTCAAGCCCCCATTCCAAATTTTGATTAAAGAGTTTAATTTCCTGATCTACTGAGCGAATACAGTTCTCAGTCCTTTCTTCCAGGAAAAAAGGTTCTGCAATAGCGTAAGCTGAATCTTCATCTAAGATGTATCGTTTCATTGGGATTATAATCTCATCGTGTTGTTGAAGTCTCGAGATAATACTTTTCGGAATTTCAATTGAATTGAAAGCCTTACGTTTAGTTTCTGAAATTCTTTGTTCGAGAGTAAATTGCTGTTCTCTTAAGTATTCGGTGTTCTTCCATTCAGTTTCCCAGAATGAAATCATTTCTTCATCTATCCCATATTCTTTCGATCTAGCAAAGCTAATCATACCATGAGGCAAATCTTCTGGAATGAACACATTTTCAAAGATTGAAGTTAATTGTAAATTGTAATCTGGATTTGATTTATCATCTTCATATTTAGTCCTTAGTTTTTCAAGTAATTCTTTCTCTTCAATTTTCCCAACATATTTTCTTAAACCATCAACAGATATCCTAAAACTATTCCATAATTCGATCATTTCAGAGCTACTTCCTTGTGGCGCAATTCCTTTAGGTAGAACGAAATCCCTAATTGTTGCATACTTAATCCTATCTGATACAACTCCAACAATTACATTGGGGATATCAGGAAAAGAATTATCGACAGACAAGATTACAACTAAATGAGTTTCAGTTACAGATTTTGATTCCTGAGTAATCGATTTATAATTATAGTCAGTCAACCAAAAATCACCAAATGAAGCTTCACTCTTCGGTGGCTGAGGCAACTCATTAATATACAAATTCTTGCGTTGGTTCAACCTATAAATATCAAAAATTTCGGATGAAATTCTAAAATGATTTTTACTCATACCATTGACTTCTCTTTTTCTGAAAATTCATTTTTGTCCACATACTTTTCATAAAGAAGAATAAATAAATGTTTCCAAAATTCAGTTATAAGTTTTTCATTAACACCTGATTTATTTGACAAAAAACCAGTATGCGATAAGCACAACTCTCTAAAACGTCGATACTTTTTCCAAATTGAATTTAGTCTATATGCGATAGTCCTTTTATGAGGGATTTTGGGCGCAAATAGTGACACAACTTTTGTCATATCAACACAATAGTTTTTATTTAGTAAAATTAACTCATCTAATGATTTATCCTTCTTAATCCAGTGGATAAGGTTAATAAATTTATCAAGTTTTTTTTCTTTGAGTGATATTAAGGAATAAAAGAAAGTGTTTCTTTCATCTTCGGTCAATTGTATTAAAAACTTTTTCGCAAATTTCAATGCTTTTTCATAATAGAGATTATTCTTTTCAATATTTCCCAATTCCAAGTTTATATAAGGGTCTAAACATAATTCATCTGGAGAAATAGCTCTAAAACTATAATCAAATTCCTCAATAAAATCATTCTTAATTATATCCCTATCATTGAAATGATTTCCCTTTTCAAATTCAGATTGGTCTTCACCTATTGAAATTGATGATTCAATGTTACCAATTTCAGTAAGCAACTCTTCATCGATCTGAAATTTATCTTCAGAAATGAGTGATTGCAAATCAGCATAATTTTTCGTGTTCTTAAGAACTTCTCTCAAGCCCCTTGGGATCTCTTTATCAATATGATCAATAATCAAATTCCGTATCACCTTATGAAAATATGCCTCAGGATTTTCAATAGCTTCCAATCGTTCGACTTCACGAGGATTATAACGTTCTTTTATTTTACTTATCTTATCTTTTTCTATGAATTGTTGAAATGCTGTATTCGTTAACTCATCGGCGAGAGATTCTAACGAATATGGAAGTTTCCCGTTAAAAAAATAACCGCATTTAATGCGAAAAGAAAAGGCCTTTAGAAGATTGGGAATAACTATCTCAGATAGGTAGTCTCCCAAAGGTAAAAAATTTGCTTTCTCATACTCGCTAAAAATAAATTCTATATTATACTTTTGTTTTGACATTTATACCATGAAAAACAATTTTGTCAGTGAACAATATAATCTATTTAGCAAACTTTAAAAAGAACAAATAAAGAAGATCTCGAGCTTTGCTTTCTTGATTCAGGGAATTAAAAAAGTGGGCGAGAAAATTTACTCACCCACAACGATCATCTTTGAGATGACTCACTTTCATTTGATATAATATTTAATAGAGATTCTTGCTCTCTGAGATATTTAGTTTGAGACCATTCATCTTCCCAAAATTCAATCATTCCCACGTCCAAATTATCTTCATTTGATGTACCCAATGCAAATTGTATCATCCCTACCGGTAAATTTTCAGGTATAAATATAGATTCATATTTACAAACTATCTGGAAATGATATTCTTCATCATTTCTGTCTTGTAAATACCGTTGCTTAAGTTCATCTAATCTCATTCTGCTCAATCTACAACCGAGATATTTTCTCAGATTTTTAACTGGTATACAGAAAGAATTCCAAAACTCAATCATCTCTATGCTACTCCCCATTGGAACTTCATCTGGTGCTAATAAAAAATCTCTTGTGGTAGCGTAAATAGTTCTGTCAGAAATCACTGCTACCTGTGCCTGGAATTCACCTGCAGAAAAAATAGTATGATCCGATAATACTACTACAAGGTGTGTTTGATGAGTACTCGTTTGTGTTCCATGCAAAGATGTATAATTAAAATCTGTTAACCAGAAGTCACCGAATTTTGTTTTTTCCTTCAGTGGTTGTTCAAGATTATCAATTGATACTTGCTTTATTTTGTTATTATTAAATAACTGTAAAGCATTAGATGGAATCAGATGAGCTTTACTTAATGATCCATTTGACATTATTCTCTCCATTTTATGTACTAAGCTCATCATAGCATACCTTGCTCAGTCTGTCAACAGGTAAAATTCAGGGCAGAGAATCTTGTTTAAGGGTATCCTCTTAATAGCAGTATCGAGGACTCAGTATTTCCCCTTACATGCGATTAAATAGGATGATAGTTGAAATCAACCCTTACCCCGCCAAGAGAAATATTTTTTCCAATCGAATTTCATAAATAGAATATTCTGCCGTCATCTTAATATATGAGTGGTGATTGTAATTCTACTCATCAATTAATAAAACTAATCTAAAAAAGCAGGAGGTTCAAAATGACTGACCAAGAAAAAGACAAAATCGTAGAGTTCCATCGAGGTTATGATGATGGAGTAAAAGGTCGCGAGTTCGATGACGGACACGACACATTTGTGCAATTTCTTACGCTAGGCTTTGCGGGTAATCCTCGTGAAAATTCTGAGGAATATAGTGATGGTTATTACCGCGGGAAAGATGATTTGGACAATCGAAAAAAATAGACACTAGAGAAGCGGCAATTTAGTTGCCGCTTTTCATATTGGAAAGTAATGAGATAATAAACCTAGAAATTTTTAAGACTAAAGAGGATATGACAATGAAAAAACATCTACTTTTAATATTAACGCTTTCCAGCCTTACATTTGCCCAGATGACATTCCAATGGAAGAATCCTCTGTCTACTGGTGAAAATCTCAATTCTATTTACGTCACTTCAAATACAGTTTTCTCTGTTGGCTCATATGGAGAAATAATAAAGAGCATCGATGGTGGATATAATTGGTCACACATCATTACGCCATATTCCAATGAGCTATTTAATATAAAATTCTCGAATTCAAATCCCTCGGTTGGAATTATAACCGGTGCGAATGGAATAATTTTGCGAACGGAGGATGCAAGTTCTTCCTGGCAACGTATACAATCTGGTACTACTGAATCTCTCACAGGACTAACTTTTTTTAACAGCACGGTTTTTATCTCAGGTTCAGGCGGCGTAATTCTAAAATCAACGGATGCAGGGCAAAGTTTTACTTCATTAAACACTGGAACAAAAAATTTAATCAACGGCATACATTTCCCAATTAGTAATATTGGTTACGCAATCGCCGGTGATGTTTTGTTGAAGACATTAAATGGCGGACTTTCTTGGACACAAACACGATTAAATGGATTCTCTCCTTATGATGAATCTGAAATTTATTTCCTTACTGAAAAAATAGGATTCATTGCTTCCAGTGCCGGAAAGTTGCTAAGAACTGATGATGGCGGAGTTACATTCATTCAACTTGTAACCAATCTCAATGATCAGTTTACTGAAATCACTTTTATAAATGAAAATGTGGGATATGTTCTTGCAACTCAAGAGATAATTAAAACAATTGACGGCGGAAAGACGTGGAATAAAACATTTCAATTTCCTTTTGGCTATTGCACTAAATCATTAAGCGCAAGCAATGAAAATACAATTCTAACATGCGGACTTAGCGGTCAACTCATGAAGAGCACTGATGGTGGAAATTCATTTTTACCTGTTTCAAAAATCACAATCACCGATCTTTCAGAAATTCGTGCACTGAAAAATAATTCAAAGTTTTTGTGGGCAAATGGAAATTCCGCAACGGGTAGCACTCTTATTAACTCATACGACGCTGGTGAGAACTGGGTAGCTAATGAAAACATAATAACCAAACAGTTTTGTAGTATCGCCTATTCTTCTCAATCAACAGCTATTGCAATAAGTCGCACTGGTAAAATCTATACGACAAAAGATAACTTCCAAAATGTGGTAGAGGTTTCAAATCCGGCAGGTGTATGGCTCAAAAAAATTATTACAACGAATAATGGAACTGCTTTTTGCATAGGTAATTCTGGAGTGATTCTTAGATCAAACGATTTTGGAAATTCATGGAATGTGGTGCGTAAAGGAAATGCACAAGAAGATTTATATGACATCATTTTTATTGATGAAACCGTTGGATATTGTGCCGGACATTCCGGAGTATTTAAAACAACTGATGCTGGTAATACGTGGCAAAAGATTTTAGACTTGAAATCACAGTATGTATTCTCAATTGATTTTTATGATAGAAATGTTGGTGCAGTTTCAACGTATTCTGATTCTCTTTATATCTCGACCGACTCAGGTGCAACTTGGCATGTATCCGAAACCAAAACAAAAATATGTTACAACGGTGTTAAGCTGCTTGATGCAAAGACTCTACTAGCATGTGGCAGTTTTGGATATGTTTTGTTATCAAAAGATTTAGGATCTACATGGGAAAAAGTTGAATCGAATCAACCATTCGACTGGAATTCTCTATGTGCCTTAGGCGCATCAATATTTTTATGCGGAGATGGAGGAAGAATAAAAAAATCAAGTTATAAAACCGAAAACTTGATCTCCACAATTCACCAAGGCAAGGTCGTTCAATCTGATTATTCTTTAGAGCAAAACTATCCTAATCCATTTAACCCAACAACTGAAATTGTATACCAAATTCCACAAGCAGGATTAGTTTCATTAAAAATATTTGATCTGCTTGGAAAAGAAGTTGAGACTCTTGTTCATGAGATACAATCGGCAGGTAGTCATACAATAAAATTTAGTGGTGCTGCGTTAGCAAGTGGAATGTATTTTTATTCCATACAGACCGATGGATTACGAATGGTCAAAAAGATGTGTTTAGTTAAATGACCAAGAAGATATAAGACATAATTGAAAGTCTTTTTAAGGATGTTCACAAAAAATAAAAAGGAGATTGGATGAAAAATACAGTGATAAATGATAAGCATGTTTTTCAATTCGAAAAATCTAACAGCTTTTATGGTAATCTTTTCTTTGAGTCTGTTTGGGTATTAGCCATCATTTTTTTGTTGATTCCTTATGTCCTATATACTCTAAAATACATTACGGGGATAGATGCAAAGGCTAGTATTGAGATTTATTTACCAACAATACTATTCCTATCAATGTTCGAATTACTCTCTCTGAAATTTGCATACTTGTCGTTGATTCAATTCATTGGTCGGAAAATACTGAGCGGAATTATATATGCATTAGTATTTATTCTGTTACAATCGCCGCTAATTGGTTCTTCATATATAGCATTCCTACATCAACGATATGAAATGGAAATCAATTCAGAGAAATCATTATATGACCAAAAATTATCTGAAAACATGGCACATATCGTAGAATTAAAAAACATGATGGAAGAAAAAAACAAAAATGTGAATACTGTGCTGAATAACATTAATACTGTCGTTCAAAATACTTCTTACGATCTCAACAAAAATTGGTTGGATGATGAAATCATAGGTCCTTATTTGAGAGAGCAAGCAGAAATGCAAAAAAGATTGTCGTCTGAACAAGAAGAATATGGACGTGCGAAAAATGAGGTCAAAGAAAATCAGACTTTTACACAATGGATGTCAGTGAACTTTTATAGTGGAGTAAATATAATGGGAATAATGATTGTTACAATTGTTGTGTTTTCAAGTTATGCTTTTGAATTTTTCTTGGTTAAAAGAATATCAAAATCTAATACTACATCAAACCTTCCAGATTTTAATCTGGAAATACTTGAATCTATCCCTGCAAGCAAACAAGTCGCATTTGCGGAAAGAATAATTCCAAGTTTACATGCATTTATAAAAGGATGGCAAGCCGCAGATATCTTAACTATTAGTAGGAGGAATCTGCTGGATGATTTTGAGAAAATAGAAA
>DAIEQP010000099.1 GCA_027347805.1 Ignavibacteria bacterium
TACTATCATTATTTACCCGATAGTCAATACATTTCTGTCGATTTGCGTGTTAACATTCCAATCTTTGTAAAACTTTAGAGGTCAGGATGGAATACAAGAATCTTTTGTTTGAAAGAAAAAACCACGTTGGGATTTTAACAATTAATCGCCCTGATAAACTAAATGCGTTGAATAATCAAACATTGGATGAGCTGCAAGATTGTTTGTTAAATGTGCAGAATGATGAAAATATTTTTGTGTTAATAATAACAGGTGCTGGTGAAAAAGCCTTTGTTGCCGGAGCAGATATTTCTGAGCTGGCAGAACTGGATTTAGAAACTGCTAAAATATTTTCTGAAAAAGGGCAATCGATTTTTAATTTAATAGAAAAACTTGGAAAGCCTGTAATTGCTGCAGTAAATGGATTTGCACTCGGCGGAGGTTGCGAACTAGCTCTCGCTTGCCATATTCGTTTTGCAAGCGAGAAAGCAAAATTTGGGCAGCCTGAAGTTAACCTGGGAATTATTCCCGGTTATGGCGGTACACAAAGATTAACACGATTGATCAATCCGGGCCGCTCAGCAGAATTGATTCTTACAGGTGATTTAATTGACGCTGATGATGCATTAAAAATGGGATTGGTTAGCAAAATTTTCATTCATGATGAATTATTAAACAAAACCATATTGCTTGCAGAAAAAATTGCATCAAAAGGACAAAAGGCAGTTGGCTATGCGTTAAAGTGTATTTTAAGCTGTGATGAACTCACTAAATCGGAAGGTATCAAACTTGAAGCTGATATTTTCGCCAAGTGTTGCAATACTGATGATTTCAATGAGGGAACAAACGCTTTTCTAGAAAAAAGAAAACCGAATTTCAAAAACACCTGATAAACTGTTCATAAAAAATTGATTAATATTAAGAAAAAATTTATAAGCTATTTAATTGTTGCTGCAGTTTCGTTATTATTTCTAAATATCGTCGTTGATTTATTTAGCAAGAAGAAAACAAAACCGGATAGCAGAGAACTTTCCAGAGTTGAAGTAGAAAATATATTCTGGCAGGTTCTTGATTCTTATGGTGTTAAAGCTCAATGGATGGTGAAAAAGAAATATAAAGACGCAAACGAAGATTCAATTAAATCTCAATTCTTTGTCTCTATACCGGCTGATATTCCGATTCCGCTGATTCTTAAAGATATAAACAATATTATTGAAAAAGATATCACTGCCTTCGTTTCAGAAGAAAAGAAGATATTTGGAACAACGGAAGTTCGGGTTTATACAAACGAGCTGCTTAAACTAAAGGCAACTCTTACCCCCGATAAGAATTTAATAAGAAAGAAAAATGATTTTACGTTTGTAATTTCTAACGCAATGGATTTAAGTGATCGGAAGTATACTGATTTTCTGCAAATTAATTTTCCGGTTGCATGTTCGGTTGTTCCAGACCCGGATCTTATAATAAAAGCAGATTCGCTTTCACAGTATTCAAAAAATTATGTGATACTCTTAAATGATAATCTTTCTGATCCCAAGATGAAGTTGGTTCAGGAATATCAAAAAGAACTTCTAAGAAGCTCTATCAAGAA
This sequence comes from Ignavibacteria bacterium, assembly GCA_027347805.1. Taxonomy (GTDB): domain Bacteria; phylum Bacteroidota; class Ignavibacteria; order Ignavibacteriales; family Melioribacteraceae; genus Stygiobacter. The sequence continues at coordinate 1,571 of DAIEQP010000099.1, forward strand.
TATTCTTACTTCATTCCCCAAAACAAAGGCTGTTGTAGTTGATGAAAAATCAAAATTATATAATTCACCGATTTATAATTTTGTTTGTGATGAAGTAAAACGAAGAAATTATCCTGTAATTCCACTTTCGGAATTTATTGATCTTGAAACTGAAGAGAATAATGAATTGTTATCGAAATTTAAATTTCATGCGGAAGATACGGTTACTTCGAGATCCAAAGTGTTTTATTTACCTCTTGAAAATTTTGTAAAGGTAATGCCGCTGATTGAAAAATATAAAAAGCAGGGAAATAGGATTCTCCCCTTCAGTTCAAAGAATTAGTTTTATTATTTTTTGATTGGAATACCTTCATTATTCAGTTCAACAGCTTCAACATTTAATTTATCTTTTAGTTGTGAAAGAATTTTATTCTTCTCACCGCATAAAACAATAATCAAGTCATCAGGAACAATGTTTTTTTGTGCAGCCGTCAGAATATCTTTGTTGTCAGTTTCAGCAATCTTACGAACAAAATTCTCCAGTTCGCTGAAATCAAGTGAATGGATTACTAATGTCTCTATGTTTCTGGTTATCTGAGAAAAAGTTTCAAAGCGGGATGGAAATTGTTTTATTAAATATGATTTTGCAAAATCAATTTCTTTATCGGTAATTTCTTTTCTAATTCCATTTACTTCCTTAAGTATTTCCTGAACTGCTTCGGCAGAGTTTTCAATATTTACTGCTGTATGAATTTCAAACAACCCTGATTCTTTATAATAACTGAATGCTGAATTTGCACCATACGT
>DAIEQP010000018.1 GCA_027347805.1 Ignavibacteria bacterium
CAGTAAAAGAATTTCGAAATAGAAATCTTCCGGTCGATGTAATTGTTCAGGATTGGCAATACTGGGGCAACAATGGCTGGGGTGTTCCGCAATTTGATGAGAAAAATTATCCGAACCCATCAGGTTTTATAAAAGAATTACACAATCTAAACACACACTTCAATATTTCTATTTGGTCTAATCCTGATCGGAATTCTGTACTTGGTAAAATGTATGAGACGAAAAATCTGTACATAGATAAAAGTAAGTGGCTGGATTATTTCAATCCGCTTGCAAGGGAAACTTACTGGAATACATTGAAAGAAAATTTATTTGATCATGGAGTTGATTCCTGGTGGATGGATGCAACCGAACCGGAAAATGATGCACTGAAAGGAGAGAAAACATTTTTAGGCCCGGGAGATTTTTATCGCCTTACTTATCCAATGTTTGTCAGCCAGGCAGTTTATGAGGGACAGCGTAAGGCAACTGCTGATAAACGTGTTTGTATACTTACTCGTTCCGCTTTTCTTGGTCAGCAAAAGTATGGTGTAATAAATTGGTCCGGTGATATCAACGGAACATGGGATTCATACAGAAGGCAAATTGTTGCTGGTCTCAATTACACAATTACTGGATTTCCATACTGGACAACAGACATTGGCGGATTTTTCCGTCCAGGAAAAACGCAGTACACCGATGAGAAATTTCAGGAACTTCTTATACGCTGGTTTCAGTGGGGTGCACTCAACCCAATCTTCCGTAGTCATGGCTATCAAACAGAAACTGAACCTTGGAAATTTGGAGAGCAAACAGAAAACAACATTAGAAAAGTGTTGAACTTTCGTTATCGCTTGATGCCGTACATTTATTCGGAAGCATGGCGGGTTACTAAAAATGCTTCAACTATGATGCGACCGCTAGTAATGGATTTTCCAAGTGATGAATATGCAATTAAGCAACAGTATCAATTCATGTTTGGAAAAAATTTCTTAACAGCACCTGTTATCGAGCCAAATACGAAAGAGCTAAATGTTTACTTACCTAAATCATGCAGTTGGTATGACTTCTGGACAGGAAAAAAATATGAAGGCGGGCAAACAATAAAAACAGATGCACCGCTTGATAGAATTCCAATTTTTGTTAAAACAGGCTCAATACTACCAATGGGTAAATTTTTACAATATACTGGTGAAAAATCTGCGGATACTCTTGAGATCAGAATTTATAAAGGGGCTGATGGAAAGTATGAATTGTATGAAGACGAAAATGATAATTACAATTATGAAAAAGGAATTTATTCAACAATCCAATTTAACTGGAATGATGCGGCCAATACTTTAACGATTGAAAAGAGAAAGGGTCAATTCCCCGGAATGTTGAAAACAAGAAAGTTTCAATTGGTTGTAGTTTCTCAAAATCATGGAACAGGAATTGGATTTACAGAAAAAGTTGAAAAAATAATCGAATACAATGGCAGTGCAAAAAGAATAAAACTATAAAAAAGGTTGTGCAGCGCAAACGAATAATGCATCAACAGAATATGTAAAAAGATATTTAGTAATCGAGGAGTAGAAATATGAAAAGAAATCTTTTCAGAATGAGTTTATTAGTGTTTTGCAGTATCGCTTTAATGGCATTTAAGCCGGCAAATGATAAAACAAAAAAACCGATTTATCTTGATCCATCATATTCATATAAAGAGAGAGCTGCTGATCTTGTATCAAGAATGACGCTTGAAGAAAAACAAAGCCAGCTTGGAAATACAATGCCGCCAATACCAAGATTAGGTGTAAATCATTATGATGTATGGGGCGAAGCTCTTCATGGTATTCAGGGAAGGAATAATAACAGCGGAATGACAGCAACTTAATTTCCAAATAGTGTTGCTGCAGGAGCCACCTGGGATCCCGAGCTAATAAAAAAAGAGACTTCTGTTATTGCTGATGAGGCAAGAGGATTTAATCACGGATTAATTTTTACATTAACGTACTGGTCTCCAGTTGTTGAACCAACAAGAGATCCTAGATGGGGAAGAACAGCGGAAACATTTGGTGAAGATCCATTTTTAGTTTCAATGATTGGAAGTGGTTTTGTGCAGGGACTAATGGGAAACAATCCAAAATACATAAAAGCTGTTCCCTGCGGGAAGCATTTTTTCGCTAACAATACAGAATTCAATAGACACAATGGTAGTTCTGATATGGACGAAAGAGATATGCGAGAATTTTATCTTCAACCATACAGAACTCTTATTGAGAAAGATAAACTTCCTGCCATTATGACGGCCTATAATGCAGTTAACAACATTCCAATGTCTGCAAGTAAATATTTTGTCGATACAGTTGCTAGAAAAACTTACGGTATGGAAGGATATGTGACTGGAGATTGCGGTGCAATATCTGATATGTACCAAAATCATCATTATGCAAAAAGTAATTCAGAAGCTACTGCATTAGGATTAAAAACTGGTGTTGACTGTGATTGCGGAAACGTCTATCAATCTAGTGCAATAGGTTCATTAAACTCAGGTTTAATTACAGAAGGTGATATTGATAAAGCCCTGGTTAACATCTTTGCAATAAGAATGAGATTGGGTGAATTTGATTCTCAGGATATTGTTCCTTATGCAAAAATTAAACCTAGTGTAATTAATCAACCCTCTCATAACGAACTGGCACTTGAAGTAGCAACAAAGACTCCTGTTCTTCTTAAAAATATTCTTGCTGTAAAAACCGGGAAGAATGCGTTGCCGATAAATCCTACCGGCATTAAAAAAATTGCTGTGCTGGGTCCACAGGCAAATAAAGTTGAGCTGGGTGATTATTCAGGTGAAGTTGAAGCAAAATATAAAATTTCACCGCTTTTAGGAATTCAAAACTATATAAAACAAAAGGGATTAAATACTGAAGTAGCTTTTAGTTCCGGCGGCAATACAGATAGAAAAAATGATTTTTATTCATTCATTGGTTTTTCAACAATCGAAAAAGATGGCGCTTCAAAAAAATATGATGCAACTAAATTTGATGCTTCATCAAAAGGATTAATTACATCCGCGAGATTTGGTCAGGCATCTGTAAGAGGAATAAAAGATGGTGACTGGACTTCTCACAACAATATTGATATCACAAATCTGGATTCAATAAAATTCAATTTGAACGTTTCAGTCAGCGGCGGTTCAATTGAAGTAAGAGTAGGATCAGTAACTGGAAATATTATTGCATCAAAAAAAGTAGAAGCTGTTCAGCTGGCAGGCGGCTTCCGCGGATTTGGAAGATCAGTTACAATTTCTTCAAAAGTAAACAGTTTGGGAATTACCGGTCCTCAAAATTTATTTTTTGTTTTCCACGAACCTGAAGCTCCTGCAACTGATAAAGAAACTCTCGATCTTGCATCATCCTCCGATGTGGCGCTAATCTTTGTTGGTACCGATCAAAGTACGGGCAGAGAAGAATCAGATCGTTTTTCATTAATGCTGCCGGGTAATCAGCTGGAACTAATTAAAGCTGTTGCCGCTGTAAATCAAAATACTATTGTTGTCATTCAGGCAATGGGTATGGTTGAAATAGAACAGTTCAAAAATAATGTTAACATCCCCGGCATAATTTGGACCGGATATAATGGACAAGCACAGGGAACAGCAATTGCGAAAATTTTATTTGGTGATGTAAATCCGGGCGGCAAGCTTAACATTACATGGTATAAATCCGTTAATGATCTTCCTGAATTTAATGATTATACTCTTAGAGGCGGACCAGGGAAAACCGGAAGAACTTATTGGTACTATGACAAAGATGTTTCTTATGAATTTGGTTATGGTCTTTCTTATACAAAATTTGATTACAGTAAATTTTCAATCAGTAAAAATAAGATTACGCCGAATGATAAAGTTACAGTTAACGTTGATGTAAAAAATATTGGTGCAGTTGATGGTGATGAAATTGTTCAGGTTTATGTTAAAACATCTGATAGTCCCACCTCCTTACAAAGGCCGATAAAACGTTTGAAAGGATTTAAGAGAGTTACTATTCCAGCGGGTAAATCAAAAACAGTTTCTGTTGATATTGATTGCTCAGATCTTTGGTTCTGGGATCAAACAAAGAAGTCCATTACTTTCGATCAAGGTAAGTATATCTTTGAAATAGGTGCTTCATCAAAAGATATTAAAGGAAAAGTTGAAGCAGTTATGAGTGGAGATTATAAACCTGTTCTAAAAACAGTTGTTGCCGAATGTGAAAGAACTGTTTTTGTTCCTGGAGAGTTTATTCAAGCTAGCGTAACAGCATCATTATCCGACGATAGTTTTATTAACATAAGCAATGCTAAAGTAGTTTATAAAAGCAGTAATTCATCAATTGCATCAGTCGATCAAACTGGAAAAGTAACAGCCAATAGTTCTGGTGCGGCATTAATATCAGCTTCGGTTACTTATAATGGAAAGACTGTTTCAAATAACTTCCCGATAAAAGTAATGCCTGATCTAAGTCCGGCATCAATAACAGTTAATGGAAAAGAGATTGATGGATTTAAGAAAGAAGTAAAAGCATATAGCTATCTCTTAGAAAACAATACAATCCTCCCAACAGTTAAGGCTTCCGCAGTAAGCAAAACAGTCAAGGTTGATATTCAACAGGCAAATGCAGTCCCGGGTACTGCTGTAATAAAATTTGTCGATGAAGTTACATTGGAAGAAAATATCTACTACCTGAATTTTGATGTAGCTTCAATAAGTGATGAATTTAATGATGTTGCCGTTGGCAAAGCATGGAACTGGTTAAGACCTAATTCTACCAATGTAAGCCTTACCAAGAAACCTGGCTCACTTACAATCACAAGTGAAGCTGGTGATGTATCTGAAGCAACGAACAATGCAAAAAATGTTCTTCTACAAAGTGCAAACAATGATTGGAAAATCGAAACAAAATTAGTTTGTTCAAGAATACCATCTCAACCGGAAAACGCTGGAATCTTAGCTTATCAAGATGACAATAATTTTGTGAAGCTTATGTTCAGAGCAGTTGTCAAAACAACTAATCCGGGAAGAAGTGGCGGAGAAACCCAAGCCGGTACAATCGATTTAATATATGAAGAAAAAGGTATTACAAAGTCTGTTGGTACATTCAATCTTAAAAAAGAAATAACCGGCGATAATTTCCTCACACTAAAGCTTGAGAAGAAAGGAAGTTTTTATACCGCATATTATTCATTGGATGGATCCAAATTTGAAAAATTAGCTGTTGCAAATATTCTGCTGAAAGATATTAAAGCAGGATTGATTGTTTGTGATGGAGTGATAACCCAAAACATGAAAAGCACTTTTTGGTTTAGTTCGGATACAACAAAACTTCCGACACCGTTCGGTGTTTCGTTTGATTATTTACGGATAATGAGTAACGGATTGAAGTTATAATGAGTTTTAAATTACACTTTCGAGAACTGAGATAATGAGGTAATGAACTTGATTAAAGAAATTGTTTTTGGGAAAAAGATTTTTCTCGGACTCTTTCTGTTTGCTTCATCTTTGTTTGCACAAGTAAACAATGATGGAACAGCAAAAGTGTTTCGCTATACAAATCCCATTACAAGAGATACATCAATCTCTATGCGAGATCATTGCATTATAAAAGTCGGCAACAAATGGTATTGCACAGGAACATCAAATCCTGTTTGGACAGGACCAAACCCCGGTGTTCGTCTTTTGGTTTCTGAAGATATGATTAACTGGAAACAGCATTCATGGCTAATTGATGCTAGTAAATTGCCTGCAGATTGTCCATACAACGGGAGATTCTGGGCGCCAGAAATTCATTTCATACAAAACAAATACTGGCTTACAGTTAACAGCGGTAAAGTAACAGCTGAAGATCCCAAAGGAATGAAGACGCATAGCGTCTGGTTATTTTCATCAGATCAAGTTACCGGACCTTACAAATTGGTCAACGGTCCGCTTACTCCGCAATACAATAATGACGCAACACTTTTTGAAGATGAAGATGGACAAACATATTTCTATTGCAGCGGCAATGGACTTTTTCAAGCCAGAATAGATTTATCAACCGGCAAACTAATTGGTAAAGCGGAAAAATTTTTAGATAAGAAAGAACCAGGCTATCCTGATTGGATGGTTGGAGGTATTGAGGGTCCGTTCGTTATCAAAAGAGAAGGAACTTACTTCATGTTTTTTTCAACATGGACACGCGGTTATGAAGTAGGTCTGTTAAAATCAAGCTCACCGCTGGGTCCATGGGAACTTGTATCTCGAGAGCCGATTTTTGGTACAAGAAAAAAAGGATATCGTCCTGAACTTGCAGTTGAAGGAGGATATGATCATTTGAAATTCACGGATACACAGGATCCTTATTGCGAAACCGGTCACAATTCATTGTTTGAAGGGCCAGATGGAAAGTTGTGGAGTTCCTGTCATTACTCGATGTATGATAAACGACCATATCCTTATTCTCAGGAGTTGAAAGATTGGGAAAGAACACCTCAGATGGGAATTGAACCTGTTCATTATAAAGATGGAAGATTCTATATAGATGGTCCAACATGGACAGAACAATGTGTAGAATATTAATGGCAAAATAACGGATTCATTTCGGTAGTAATGAGATTTGGACGAATAATCATTAACAGAATTTAATTTCAAAAAATATTCTGGTTAACAAAAAAATGGAAGAGAAGTAATCACTAATAATAGAGGAGAAAAAATGTATCTCACTAAACGGTTGTTGTTGGTAGTGCTTGTATTTAGCGCTGTTTTATTAAATGCAGCAGATAATCAAAAAGAAAAATCCAATCGTATTGTTGTAAATGTTGATCTTGGAAAAGAGACCATTAGCAAATTCATTTATGGTCATTTTGCCGAACATCTTGGTAATTGTATTTACGGTGGAATTTACGTTGGAGAAAATTCAAAAATTCCAAACACACGCGGAATTAGAAATGATGTTATTGAAGCTCTTAAAGAAATTGGACCATCAGTCGTTCGCTGGCCAGGCGGATGCTTCGCAGATACTTATCACTGGAAAGATGGAATAGGTCCTCAAGATAAACGCCCATCTATTATAAATACTAATTGGGGAGGGGTAACCGAAGACAATAGTTTTGGCACTCATGAGTTTTTAGATTTTTGTGAATTGATTGGAGCTGAACCATACATCTGCGCAAATGTGGGTAGCGGGACAGTTCAGGAAGCTTCTGAATGGGTCGAATACATCAATTCAAATGCTAAAAGTCCGATGACGGAATTGCGAAAGAAAAATGGAAGAGAAAAACCATGGAACGTTAAATACTGGGCTGTTGGAAATGAGAGCTGGGGCTGCGGCGGAAACATGACTCCAGATTATTATGCCGATGTGTACAAAAGATTTTCGACCTTTATGAATTCGGGTCATATTTATCGTGTGGCAAGTGGCGGAACCGATCCCGATTTTGAATGGACTGAAACAGTAATGAAGAAAACCCAAAAATTTCCAAATTTGATTCAAGGATATTCTTTCCATTACTACACTTTCTGCCATGGCTGGAATGATAAAACAGCTGCAACAAAGTTTACTGAAAATGATTGGTTCTGGACAATGAAGAATACAATCATAATGGAAGAACGTCTGCAGAAACATATGGCGATTATGGATGAGTATGATCCTAAAAATAGAATTGGTTTGATTGCTGATGAATGGGGAAATTGGTTTACTGTTGAACCAGGAACGAACCCGGGATTTTTATATCAGCAAAACACTGTGCGAGATGCAGTAACAGCCGGTCTTTATTTAAATATTTTTAATAATAATGCCCGCCGTGTTAAGATGGCGAACATTGCACAAGCTATAAATGTATTGCAATCAATGCTGCTTACAAAGGATAACCAGATTGTAAAAACTCCAACTTTCTATGTATTCAAAATGTACAAGGTACATCAGGATGCAACTCTGTTGCCAATCAATTTAACCTGTGATGATTACACATATGATGGAATGTCCTTGCCAAGTGTAAGCGCTTCAGCATCTAAAGATAAAGATGGAAAGATTCATATATCTCTTACAAACATCGATATGAACAAAGAGAGAACGGTACAAATTGAATTAAGAGGAACAGAAT
>DAIEQP010000101.1 GCA_027347805.1 Ignavibacteria bacterium
TTTTTTAGAAGTAAACTTGCGTTGTGGCCGCCAAATCCAAAGGTATTTCTGATCGCATATTTAATATCTCTTTTAACGGCAACTTTTGGAGTATAATTCAAATCGAGACCTTCGCCCGGTTCGTCATGATTTATAGTTGGCGGTATTATACTATTCTGCAAGGATAAAGCAGTAGCAATAGCTTCAACAGCACCAGTTGCACCTAATAAGTGTCCTGTCATTGACTTAGTTGAGCTAACAGAAAGCTTATACGCATGATCACCAAACACAGTTTTAATAGCTTGTGTTTCATTAAGATCGTTTAATTCAGTTGATGTACCATGAGCATTTATGTAATCCACTTCAGAGGGCTGAATACCTGCATCTCTTAAAGATTCTTTCATTGAACGAACTGCGCCTTCACCGCCTGGAGGTGGAGCTGTAATATGATAAGCATCCCCGGTTAATCCAACTCCGACAATTTCTGCATAAATAGTTGCACCGCGTTTCTGAGCATGTTCTAATTCTTCAAGAACAACAACGCCGCCACCCTCACCCATTACAAATCCATTTCTGTCTTTATCAAATGGACGTGATGCTTCCATAATTCTATCATTCCAAGTAGAAAGAGCTCTTGCTGAATTGAAACCGCCTACAGACATTTCTGTAATTGGAGCTTCAGAGCCGCCAGAGAAGATAATATCAGCAGATCCACGCTGAACTAAAATAAATGCATCTGCAATTGCATGAGATGAAGTAGCACAAGCTGAGACTGTTGCATAGTTTGGACCTTTTAAACCATACTTAATCGAAATCTGCCCTGCAGCAATATCAGGAATCATCATTGGTACGAAAAACGGACTGATTCTTTTAGGTCCGCCCTGCATATATTGAGTATGCTGGTCTGCAAATGTTTGAATTCCGCCAATTCCGCTTCCAAAAACAACACCTGCCATTTCAAGATTAATTTTTGAAAGATCTAATTTGGAATCATCCAGTGCCATTGCAGCACAAGCCAGCGCATAATGAGTATAAGCATCCATCCTCTTAACTTCTTTTTTATCTATGTAAAGAGTTGGATCAAAGTTTTTTAATTCACAAGCAAATTTTGTTGTGAAATTAGTTGTATCAAACTTTGTAATTGGACCGGCACCATTAGCTCCATTTATTAAACCTTGCCAGAATGTTTCTTTATTGTTTCCAATTGGAGTTAAAACACCGATTCCTGTAATTACTACTCTTCTTTTACTCATAACGCTCTCATGATTTTATAAAGATTTTCGATTGGTTCTTAAAATGTAATTCAATTAGAATTTTCAATAAATCCTATGATTGAAAATTGATAATCTGTCATCCCATATATTTCTGGAATGACAGATTAAATAAAACAGTGTACTAATGTATTAACCTAATTTCTCTTTTAGATATTTTGTTGCGTCGCCAACAGTTCCGATTTTTTCAGCGTCTTCGTCCGGAATTGAGATATTGAAAGCAGATTCGAAACCCATTACTAATTCAACGATATCGAGTGAATCAGCGCCGAGATCGTTTGTGAAAGAAGCTTCAGGTTTGATTTGTGATTCTTCAACACCAAGCTTATCCATAATGATTTCTTTTACTTTTGCTTCAACGTCCATTTTTTCTCCTTTTATGGTTGTTAATTAATTTATTAATTTCAATTACATTACCATTCCGCCATCAACCGTCAAGACTTGACCGGTAATATAATCAGCATCGCTGCTGCAGAAAAACGCCACAGCTTTAGCTATATCTTCCGGTTTACCCATACGGCCCATTGGAATGTTTTTAAATAAAGCTTCCTTTTGCGCATCATTTAATTTGTTTGTCATGTCTGTTTCAATGAAACCTGGCGCAACAGCATTAACTGTTACATTTCTGGATGCAACTTCTTTTGCCAAAGATTTTGTAAAACCAATTACACCAGCTTTTGAAGCAGAATAATTTGCCTGTCCAGCATTTCCTATTATTCCAACAACAGAAGCAATGTTAACAATTCTTCCCGATTTTTGACCGAGCAGATGTTTTAAAACAGCTTTACTGTAGTTAAAAACGCTTTTTAGATTAACATTTATTACTCTATCAAAATCTTCTTCAGTCATTCTTAAAAGCAGGTTATCCTTAGTTATACCAGCATTGTTAACAAGGAAATCTACGCCA
>DAIEQP010000023.1 GCA_027347805.1 Ignavibacteria bacterium
TGGAAAAGTCTTTGAAGGAAATGCTGGTTTTAAAGATAATGCGGACACACCATTTTGTTTAACCATCTCCAGATTCGGTGAAAGACCTCGATTTAAGTAATCCCATCTAAAAGCATCAAATGAAACTAGTATTATATATGGCTTTGATTGTGAAAAAATTATTGCGGGTAGAATTAACAACAACAAAAACAGAATTTTCTTGATCTTCATTTTAATATCCTAAAGTTTGCAAATAAAAAAAGGGTCGCAATTGCGACCCTTAAATTTACAAATATATGTTTTGGATTAGAAATTGAAACCAACGTTGAAGTTAATCCATCTTTCTCTTCCGTAAAATACTGTAGAAGTAACTTCATCATGTTTCGAACCGTCTGTTGCATCAACAATGTAGTCTGCATTGTTTAAGAGATTGAATACATGAAGACCTAAATTGATTCTTTTTAGGTAGCTATCTGTAATAAGAATGTTTACGCCAAAATGTAAATCAAGTATGCTGTAGTTTGGTATTTGCCATGATTGTGATAAATCAGCAGCATTGGATTTAGAGTCAACATTGAAGAAAGCATATTGATCTGCATTGTATCTGAATACAGGATTCAAATAAGCGCTGATACCATATCCAACTGGTTGATCAAGAGTAAATTCAGCAGTTGCAGACATCTGTGGGAAGCCATATACTTTCAATCCATTAACATAAGAATAGAAAGTTTTTTGAACTGCGCCATTTTCTGTAGAGATTATAGCGTTAACATCGTTTTGATATGTAGCATTTAATTTAGAACCGGTTACTCTTACTTCAAATCCCTGGAATACTTTTGCAATTGCTTCAAGTTCAGCACCTATGTGCAATTGGCTTGAACCCATAATGTTTTGATATGAAGTTGTTGCTGTTGCAGGATCAGTTACGCTAGCTGTAAATGCTCTGTCTTTCCATGAAGTATAGAAGCCATTTGCCTTTACAACCAACCATGGATTTGCAAACTGATATCCTAATTCAAATCCAAGAACTTTTTCATTTGTTAAGTTATCATATTTATTGTTTGCTTTTGTGCTATTGAAACCAACAAAAATACTGCTCAATGTTGGAGGAGTTGCAAAGTAACCAACGTTTGCAAATACACTGTGGTTTTCAGTTAAATTATAATTTAATCCAGTTTTGAATGTATATGCTAAGAAATTAACCCATTCTGTTTCTCTGTTTGGATCATCAGATTTGAAATTGAATTTATCTAAACGCTGATCGCCTGATGTAGCAATAGAAGCATTAACAAATGCTGAAATAGCGCCTGATTTATATTCTAACTGGCCGAATCCACCAAGTTGTCTAACATGTCCTTCATAATAGTAACCAATGTTGTCTCCAACTTTTGCAATCTTAGTTGGGTTGTTGATGTCACCACCGGTTCCATCTTTGTAAATATCTACGTAGTAATCTCCACCAAGTAGATTATATAATTCCTGATAGTGATAACCAACATAATATCTTCCATCAATACCAGCAGTTAAATTCAAAGTTGGGCTAAGAGTTGTTTTGAATGTAGAAATCAATCCCATCCAATCGTGGCTGTTATAGTTTACACGTTGAACGGTTAATGATCTTGTCTTATCCTGCATACCATAAAGTGCAGTACTATATTTAGAGTCATAGTTCAAACTGTTTGTTTTGTAAACAGCATCGTAATCTTTGTAACCCATATATGGACCAGATGCAATTACTTTTGCTGCAGTTCCTAACATACCAGAACCCCAGCCGCGGCCAAATGAATAATATGCAATTGTAGATAAAGTTGATTTGTTATTAATCTGCCAGTTCCAATTTAAGTTGAATGCTGGTTTGTGATATTTGTTCTGAGCTTCATTGAAATTACCGCCCATCAATCTACCAACACTTGCATTGTAAAGTTTTCCGTATTTATCCCAGTTAGCCATTGTTTGTCTTGCAGTTCTTTGTCCGTGCCATTGTGGTGAACCAACGCCCTGGAATTCCAATGAATGATTTCCCCATGCACCACCGATTGCAAAGTAATATGTCCATTCAGTGAAGTCAGTTCCAACAGCGTATCCATCCCAAGTTCTTCTTGAAATAAGAGCTGTTACACTAAGATTAGAACCAATTTTTTGATGGAAACCAACATTGTATTTACGAAGATTGTTGTCACCAATTTCAGATCTAACTCTTAAAAATTCTTCCTGACTTCCTACACCAGCTGTAATAACGTTAACAACACCACCAACCGCATTGATTGAATATGGTGAAGCTCCTAATCCTCTTTGAACTTGTGCATTAGCTGTAACTTCGCCAAGACCAGCCCAGTTTGACCAATAAACAGTTTTTCCTTCCATATCATTTACAGGAACACCATTGATCATAACAGCAATATTTTTTTGATCAAAACCACGAACAACCATGTTTGCATCTCCTGCACCACCGCCACCAACTGAAGCAAAAACGCTAGGTGTTGTTGCTAATGCCATTGGAAGATCTCTGGAAGACAATTTGGTTTCGATTTCTTTACCTGTTACTTCGGAGAAAGCGATAGGTGTTTCTCTTAATACCGCTCTTGTACTTTTAACAACAGTTTCATTTAATAAAACAGAACTAGCATCGAGGGAGATATCAAGCTTCATGTCTCCTGCGATTTTAACGTTTTTTGTTAAACTATTGTAACCAATGTAAGTTACTGTTAATTCGAATGTTCCACTTTTTACATTTTCAATTTTGTATGCACCGTCTGTGTTAGTTGCAGCACCGGTACCCAAAGCTGGAATTAAAATATTGGCTCCAACTAATTTTTCTCCGGTTGAAGCATCTTTAACCACTCCGCTAACAGTGTATCTTTGAGCAAACATTAGATTGGTTGCGCAAAGCATAACGGTGATAAATAAAAGCTTGTAGAACTTATTCATAGCTGCTACCTCTTTTTGTGATGATAAGTTGTTATTTAGATGGCATTAATATATCTCAAAATAAAAATATTCACTGAATGAATTATTAATTTAAAAATTTTTTGTGAGATATGATTTTGCATTAGACCGATATATTACGCCTTGAACATAAGGAAAATTCAAGATTCTTAACAAAGAAAAAAATACATTTTAAAATTTTTTTTTTGGATTAAAACTGTTGCTATTTGACGAAATAATTATTTGTAATTTGTAAACTGAACCGGGAAATCGAGGTCAGCATCTTTAACAATTTTAATAATGGATTGTAAATCGTCTATCTTAGATGCCGTTACTCTTACTTGTTCATCTTGAATTTGTGCATTAACTTTTATTTTGCTCTCTTTAATCATTTTCGTGATTAATTTAGCATTTTCTTTAGAAATTCCATTTTGAAGGTCGATTAACTGTTTGATTCTTCCTCCGCCGGATGGTTCCGGATCCTTCAACTTCATTGCTTTGATCGAAATATTTCGTTTAATGAATTTTGACTGAAGAATATCGATTGACTGCTTTCTTGAATAATCATCTTTTGTGTTAATTACTATTTGTTTGTCTTTCTTATTTAAGACAATTTCAGTAGCAGAATCCTTCAAATCGTATCGCTGCTGAATTTCCTTGCTTGATTGATTAATTCCATTGTCTACTTCCTGAAAATCAATTTCAGAAACAATGTCAAATGAATGATTTGATGCCATAATTCCTCCTTCACAAATATATTTTTTATTGATGAAATAATGAAGCAAGTCAAATAATTCAACATTTTTAAAATTGATTTTGAATTTAAATGGATATTTGATATATTTTTCTCAGAAAAGGGTGTGAATTAACACTTACTAAAACGAAAGTGAATTAATAATTTGCAGGTTCTGGAAAACAAATTGAACAGAAAAAAGCCTGGTTTTTGTTCTTTGAATTTTCTTTTCTTGCCTTTCCTCTTTGTTTTTTTCTTTGCTAATACATTTTTTTGCCAGGGGCAAATTTCAATTATTAAAAAGAATTTGTCCGAGAAGGGTTTTGAAAATTTATTAGTGAACTCTTTCGAAAAAAGAGTAGTTGTTGCTTACGAAAACAGGGTGTTCAGATTTGAACTAGAGGCAATTAAAGAAATCATTGATCTTGTTGTTCCTTTAATTAGTGATGCTGAGGAATTAACATTAATTCCTTTGAACAGAAAGATCCCTATTATTCTACTTACATTAAAAACCGCAGAATATGAAAAATTCAAAAAGGGAGAAATTGATGCAGAATCATTTGTAAACAGTCTTGATATTACAAATGATGTTGATATTCAGTTTAATAAACTAAATCAAAAAGAAGAAGAGAACTCATCTAATTTTAAATTTGATTTGGTAATTAATCCCTCAATAAAATATCAACTAGGTGCTTTTAATAAACCTTTCCGCGGTTATTTCAGCTTAGATCCCGATTTACGTTCAGGTTTTTGGAAAGGTATGCAGATTAAGTATGAAGAAGTAATCCCATTGTTTAATGAATTCGGAACGAGAGATGATTCGGTACATACTGGTAGCGTTACTCTAAACCAGACTTTTCGGTTACCTAATAATTTATTTCTTTCCTCAACTTTAGGTGTTTTTACCAATGATAGATATGGATTTGATCTAGAATTTAAAAAATATTTTATGAATGGTGATATTAGTTTTGGCGGTAATTTTGGATTTACAAGCTATATCAGTTTTTCCGGGTTGAACAGAATTCTTTATAATGATAAATTTATTTTTACAGGTAATTTAAATTCCGAATACCGTATTCAGAAATATGATTTAACTCTGGGTTTATCTATGGGTAAATATTTATTGGATGATAATACAATTAGATTTGATATTAATAGAGAATTTGGTGAAATTGAGATTGGATTCTTCGCTATGAGGTCGTTTGGCGGTATTTCAAACGGCGGTGTAATATTAACAGTTCCATTATTTCCGTCAAAATATTGGAATCCAAGTACTATTAGACCTCGAATAACAGAAACTTATACATTAAGTTATTTGGTAACAGCAGATTTAAAAGATCAAATTGGAAAACGTTACAATAGTGGAAATAGAATAAATAGTTTTATTAAAAAATTAAATCCTGGTTTTATTAAGCGTTCTTTACTGAAAATTTTACAAACTAATACAGATTGAGGTGAAAGATGATGAAAAAATCAAATTTCCTTTTAGTTATTTCGTTTTTAGTATTTGTAACTGGAATAGTTTTTTTATCCGGTTGCGAATCTTCAAGAGTTGAACCAGAAATAACTGTTAACACTCCTCCTCCGGCTCCGGCTCCACTGATTCTCCAAGGATCAGTACTTAATTCCAAAACTGGATTGGGTGTTGCAAATGCAACAGTAAGCATCTTAAAATTAGATGGGACTACTGTTGCAACTGTTAATACAAATGCAAGCGGTGCTTTTACTTACGATATAAGCAGTCTCACAAATACGGCTTATAAAATTACTGCAACAGCTTCTGGTTTTGGTTATACATTTGTAAACGTTACTGTTGATCCAGTTAACAGACTTGCCGGTATTGCAAGTTTACCGATTGATCCGATTGTTTCTGTTGCTGTTGCTTTAACTCCAGCTGGAGGAACTGCACAGGGAACAACAAATACAGAATCTAAATCCGGAACTGCTGTTAGTATTTCAGTTCCAGCAAATGCAGTTACATCAAACACTACAATTAATGTATCAACAGTTGCTGTAAACAACGTTCCGCCGCCACCGGCAGCTTCTACAACAACTCAGGTTGGCGTAACTAATCTTACTCCTGCGGGAATTACTTTTGCAAAACCAGTAACAATGAGTTACCCGCTTCCATATAGAATGAAAGCTGGAGATAAAATTCCTGTAATGGAATTAGTTAACGGTGCCTGGACAACCACAACTTTGCAGGCTACTGTAGATGCAAGCAGAACAATAGCTACTCTTGACTTGTCAAAAACTGGTCAATATGCTTTATTGGATAATACAAAAATTGCTGGATCAGTTAGTGGCTCTGTTTTATTATTGAATGCTGGTGTAACAGTTTCCCCTCTTCGTAAAACAGAAAAAATACTTGAGACAAAGACTTATGATATTACAGATGGAAATTTACAGGTAAATTTAACACAGCAATTCACAGAATTGCTTTCCAGAAATCATACAGATCCTTTAGATGATCCGGCTACTTCCTGGTTGTTAAATCAGATTATTCAAAGAAATGGTAGTCTTTCACTTAACAGAGCTTTAGGTTATAGTGTTGCCGCTAATATTTCCGATATCCAAAATTTTGTTCTCGCATGGACAGCAGTTCCTACTGCATTATTGACTGCTCAGCAGCAGAATTATCCAAACGAAGTTGGATACTGGATTAAAAGATATACGTTTGAATCTGTCCAGTCTATTGATCAAATAGATATCAGCAATACAGGTTACTTCTCTGTTACATATAAGAGAACAAAGACTTATTGGAGACTTGTTAGTGTTCATGCAATTTGGAGAGGACATCAGCAGGGTGAAGTTGATAAGGGTGCTTGGTAATAAATATTTTGGTTAGTGTCGGGGTGGGGAGATTCGAACTCCCGACCTCTTCGTCCCGAAC
>DAIEQP010000037.1 GCA_027347805.1 Ignavibacteria bacterium
ACCAAAATTATATTTCAGAGATCATTTTTCAATATGGATGTCAATCATCAGCGTATTAACTTCATTGACAATACTTGTCTTGAATATTGTTAAGTGATAAGAGGAGAAATTGTGAGAAACGTTCAACCAACCAACGGACAGAATTTTCAGGAGACACATACATTAAGAGATTATATAAATCTCGTTAAACTGAATTTTGTACCAATATTCTTAATCAGTATTACCGGCTTGCTTGTTGCAATTATTTATGCTGTTAATGCTCCGAATATTTATAAATCTACAACAGTATTAAAACTATCTAAGCCGCAAGGCTCTGTTTTGCAAGGATCTTTATTACCTGAATTTCAGGATTTTGGCAGCGACAGATTTATTGCTAACGAAATTGAAGTACTAAAAAGTTATAAGCTTCGTTCAAAGGTTGCAAAATCTTTAGTCGATAGTTTTAGTGTTTCAACAAGTAAAGATAAATTCTCCCTGATCTTTGAAGATCCAAATTTGCTTAAAGAGGGCAGATTTAAATTAAAATCGATTGATGATCTTGTAAGAACACTCGCTCTAAAGGTTTCAATTGATCAGAAAAGAGGACTCGACATTGTTGAAGTTTCAGTTGAGTCGCAGTCTCCACTTGAAGCAATGATGATTGCAAACTGTTATGCAGATGCATATAAAAACATTAATCTTTCTTATAACCGCGAGCAGCTTACAAGAGTAAAAGATTTTCTTGCCAAACAGAGAGATGAAAAGTTATCTCAACTTAGTAGTGTTGAAGAAACATTAAAGAATTACCAGGAACAGAGAGGCATAGTTGAACTTCCTGAACAGGCTAAAGCATTGATTGCTCAGTCATCTGAAATTCAGGCTAAAATGAATGCTACTAAAATTGATCTTACGATTTCTGAAAAAACATTAAATCAGTATAAAGATGAATTAAGAAAGAGGAATCCTGAACTAAATAATTATATAGAGAATATGGCATCTGAGCCGTATATCAAAAAACTTCAGGAGGAATTAGCAGACAACAAAGCGCAAAGAGACAGGGCGCTTAGAGATGCCGGCCCCAGTTCACCGCTCGTAAAACGAGTAGATCAGAAAATTGATGAACTTACACAGCGTTTGAATAATCAATTATCTGTTTTCAAAGGGGGTATACTTGCTGCTACTCCGGATGAAATTAAAAAACTTACATCACAGGTTTTAGAAGAGGAAACAAAATACCAGGCATTAAGCGCTTCATACAGAAAGTTAAATGATATCAATAGTGATTATGATAAAAAAATGAGCGCTCTTCCCACATCAACAACTGATCTAGCAAGACTTCAAAGAGAAAAAGATGCCTATGAAAAATTGTATTTGATTGTTGAGGAAAGATATCAGGAATCAATTATAAGCGAACAATCTGTGCCGGGTAATTGCTTGATTATTGATGAAGGTCTTTTACCTGCACGGCCTGCAAAACCAAACCGTGTATTGATTGTTATTATTGGACTTGTGCTTGGTGTTGGAATGGGAGTCGGTTTTGCGTTCATAAGAAATTATTTGGATAATACAGTTAAGACCCCTGAAGATATTCAGAATAAGAATATAAATATTCTTGCTTGGGTGCCCCAGATTGAAGGTCTTGAAACCGGTAATAAGGATTTCGAATTTATTGTTGCTAAGAAACCGGATGCAAGTGCCAGTGAAGCTTACAGAGCTTTACGTACTAGAATTAAATTCTCTAAACTTGATAAAGAGCAGATGAAAGTTATTTTGGTAACTTCACCTACTGCATCGGAAGGAAAAACAACCACTGCACTTAATCTTGCCGGCAGTTTTGCTCAAGCAAACTTTAAAACTCTTCTTATCGATTGCGATTTAAGAAAGCCGCGTATTCATAATGCATTCAATCAAAAACGCTTCCCTGGATTTACAGATTATTTCTTCGGCCAGGCTTCATATGAAGAAATTGTAAGACCTACAGAAGTAAATAAACTTAATTTTATTACGGCAGGAACAATACCTCCGAATCCATCTGAAATTTTAGGCTCTACTCAGATGGAAGCATTCTTCGAGAAATTAAAAGGTGAATACGATTACATATTAGTAGACTCGCCGCCAATTATCGCAGTTACAGATTCAGAAATTTTATCTAGTGTTGTTGATGCATCTCTTCTTGTTGTATCGGCTAACAATACTGAAATGGAACTTATGCAAAAAGCAGTTGAATTATTGAACCATGATAAGAGTAACTTTATTGGAGTTATCTTAAATAACTTTACTTACAGAAGCGGTTACGGATCTTATTATAAATATTATTACTATTACTCGCGTCCATCAACCGGCTCAAGTAAAAGTAAAATAAAAATTTAACTATCAATGCAGAAGATTGCTGTTGTTACAGGAGGAGCTGGGTTTTTAGGATCTCACCTTTGTGATAAATTACTTTCTGAAAATATGAAAGTAATCTGCATTGATAATCTGCTTACCGGAAGAGTTGAAAATATAGAACACCTTTTTGGTAACGAAAATTTTCAATTCATTAAATTGGATGTAACAAATTACATTCATATACCGGGCAGAGTTGATTATATCCTTCATTTTGCTTCACCTGCCAGTCCAATCGATTATTTGAAATTCCCGATCCAGACTTTAAAAGTTGGATCACTAGGCACTCATAAAGCACTTGGTCTTGCTAAAGATAAGAATGCCCGGTTTCTTATTGCCTCCACATCCGAAGTTTACGGCGATCCATTAATTCATCCTCAGCAGGAAGATTATTGGGGAAATGTAAATCCGGTTGGACCGCGCGGAGTTTATGATGAAGCTAAAAGATTTTCAGAAGCAATGACAATGGCTTACAATCGCTACCACTCCGTTGATACGCGCATTGTAAGAATCTTTAATACATACGGCCCCAGAATGAGGCTCGATGATGGAAGAGCACTTCCTGCTTTTATTTCCCAGGCTTTGAAAGGGGAAGATATTACTGTTTTTGGCGATGGTTCCCAGACAAGAAGTTTTTGTTTCGTATCTGATCTGATTGATGGGATTTATAAATTACTTTTATCGACAGAAGTTAATCCGGTTAACATTGGTAATCCGAATGAAATTACTATTGAAGATTTTGCCAAAGAAGTTATTAAACTCACCGGTTCAAAATCAAAAATTATTTATCAGGATCTTCCTGCCGACGATCCTAAAGTAAGGCAGCCCGATATTACAAGAGCAAAAAATATTTTAGGCTGGCAGCCAAAAATTGGTAGGCAGGAGGGACTTAGAATTACTCTTGAATATTTTAAGAAAGAGTTGAAATAATTTTACCTGCAGATTCAAAAAGATTGTATTCTAAATTTTATCTTTAAAATCATCAGAGCAGTTTATTAATATATTCTTCATAAACCGATTTCTCGGTTAATCCTTGAAAACTAGCAACAATTTTCCCTCTCTTATCGATAATAAATGAAGTCGGGATAGATTCAATACCGCCGTACTTTTCTGTTACGTTTCGGCTTGCATAAGCAACCGGATAATTAATTCCATTACTTTGAACAAATGGAACAACATCCTGCTTTGTATCATCCTGATCGACAGATATTCCTATAACCTCAAAACCTTTTGATCCATATTTTCTTTTGAGTTCTATTAAATCAGGAATTCCTCTTATGCAAGGGGGACACCATGTTGCCCAGAAATCAACAATTAGAACCTTACCTTTATAATCTGACAGCTCAATATTTTTTCCATAAATATTTTCGAGCTTAAATGATGGCGCATCAACCGGTTCAGATATAGACGAGGCTGAAAAATTCGGTGGAAGCGGTTTATCATTTCCGCCGCTCAAAAAAGAATTTCCATTAATTATGAAGAAGGTGAATAACACTACTGCACCAACCGATAATGTGATAATGAATTTTTTGTTCTTCTCTAAAAAAGAAGGGGTGTATTTCTTTTTTCTAGTTTCTTTTTTGTTCATCTTAATTCCTGACTTAATTCAAAATTACTTATCAAACTCTTCTAACCGGTTAAACAATAATTGATGGAGTGACATTAAATTCCTGCGCAATAATATTTTTAAGATCTTCTTTAGGGTATGCGCCGGTTGCCATTTTTGGCTGTCCTTCTACCGGAATAAATAGAAGTGATGGAATGCTTCTGATTCCAAAAGCAGCTGATAATTCCTGTTCAGCTTCAGTGTCTATTTTGTAAAAATTCACTTTTCCTGCATATTCAGTTGAAAGCTCATCGATTATTGGTCCTACCATTCTGCATGGCCCACACCATTCAGCCCAAAAATCAATTACTGCAGGAACAGTTCCTTCATATTTCCATTCCTGGTTTTTTTCATAATTAAAAATCTTTTCTAAAAATGTCTGTTTGGTTAAATGTTCTGTCAAGGTTATATCCTTAAAGATTTTTTTAATAATTGTTTGATGCAGGAAGTTTTGTTTGGATTCATGAGAAGCTGGGGAATGATTATGAGCTTAAGCGAATAAAAAAAATCCCGGCTTATGCCGGGATCTTTTTGCTGAATTTTTGAAACAGCTTACTCTATGCCATAGGCATTCCTACGGAATTAATACATTCCTTCCATTCCGCCGTGCGGCATTGGAGGCATTGGAGCTTCTTTCTCTTTCTTTTCATAAACACATGCTTCTGTTGTAAGGAGAAGAGCAGAAACTGATGCAGCGTTTTCTAAAGCTGTTCTTGTAACTTTTGTAGGATCAATTACGCCTGCTTTAACTAAGTTTTCATATTTCTCAGTTGCAGCATTGAATCCGTAATCATCTTTTCCTTCAAGAACTTTATTAAGAACAACTGCGCCTTCAAGACCTGCATTAGCAGCAATCTGTTTGAGCGGTTCTTCCAAAGCTTTTTGAATGATCTTAACACCTGTCGTTTGATCTTCATTTTCGCCTTTAACTTTTTCGAGAACAGCAATTGCGCGAACGAGAGCAACACCGCCGCCAGCAACAATACCTTCTTCAACTGCAGCGCGAGTAGCATGAAGAGCATCTTCAACGCGAGCTTTCTTTTCTTTCATTTCAACTTCTGTAGCAGCGCCGATCTTTAATACTGCAACACCGCCAGAGAGTTTTGCAAGACGTTCCTGTAATTTTTCTCTGTCGTAATCGCTTGTTGTTTTTTCAATCTGAGCTTTAATTTCATTGATTCTTTTCTTGATATCATCAGAAGTGCCGTAGCCTTCAACAATTGTTGTGTTGTCTTTATCGATATTAACTTTCTTAGCGCGTCCAAGATAATCGATAGTTGCGTTTTCTAATTTGAATCCTCTTTCTTCGCTGATAACAGTTCCGCCTGTTAAAATTGCGATATCTTCAAGCATAGCTTTTCTTCTATCGCCGAATCCAGGAGCTTTAACTGCAGCAACTTTTAACGTGCCGCGTAATTTGTTTACTAGTAAAGTTGCGAGAGGTTCACCTTCAAGATCTTCTGCAATAATTACTAATTGACGGCCGGCCTGTGCAATTTTTTCAAGCACCGGGAGTAAATCTTTCATTGCAGAGATTTTCTTATCATGAATGAGGATGTATGGTTCTTCAAGTGAAGCTTCCATTGTCTCTGAATTTGTTACAAAGTAGGGGGAGATGTAACCGCGGTCAAACTGCATACCTTCAACAACTTCAAGATTTGTTTCTGCAGATTTGCTTTCTTCAACAGTGATAACACCATCTTTACCAACTTTATCCATTGCATCTGCTATCAAGTCACCGATTGTTTTATCGTTGTTAGCAGAAATAGCACCGACCTGGGCAATTTCTTCTCTTCCGCCAACAGCTTTGCTTTGTTTCTTTAATTGTTCAATAATTTTTGCAACAGCGATGTCAATTCCTCTCTTTAAATCCATTGGATTTGCACCTGCAGTTACATTCTTCAATCCTTCA
>DAIEQP010000104.1 GCA_027347805.1 Ignavibacteria bacterium
ATTTTTACTTGATAAATTGAATCTGGTAGGACAATCTTGGGGAGCAGTAATTTCGTTGAATTATACATTAAAATATCCGGCTAATGTAAAAAAACTTTTGCTTCTTGAACCAGCACCTGGCAGCGGCGAGTATCTTGATCAGATTCAGAAGATGATTGTTAAGCGACTTACCGAAGATCAAATGAAGAAATTGTCGCAAATATCTCAATCACCGGAGCTAAGAACAAATTCAGAGCTATTTAAAGAATTTATGAATATTAGAATGAAAACTTATTATTACGACACAACTTTTGCCGAGGATAAAAAATTTGATTACTTTGATAACGAAATGGTTACCAAGTTTTTTGCCAGTTCCGCCAAGTTTGGACCCTATTTACTAAATTTTAATTTGTATGAGCAAATGAAATATATTTCTTGTCCTACACTAATTATTCACGGGGATTACGATGTTATTCCGAATGAATCAATAGAAAGAATGGCAAAAGAAATAAAGAATTCCGAACTACATATTATTAAAAAATGCGGGCACTTTGTACACATCGAAAAACCGGAAGAATATTTCTCTACCATAATTTCCTTTTTACAAAAAAATGAGTAAGCAATTTAAACTAGTCTCCTCTATAAGAATAAGCTACCTATACAGGAAATAGTCTCTTCATTAATTTATAATCCCAGATGTAACCGTCTGGGATTTACTCAACAAAGTCATAAAATTTATTTTGAATCTTTCAGCAATTAGCCTCATCTAATTATTATTAAAATAAAAGGAATAAATTATGTTACATACAAATCTTACACACGTTTTATCAACCCAAGACCATTCAAAACTATTGCAGGATAATGAAAATGTAATGATCTGCTGCGGCAGAATGGGACCAATGTGCATTCCGGTATATGAAGCAATGGAAGAATTGGAGGGTGAATATAAAAACATAAAGTTCGCTGATATGGAATTTGATTCACCGGACGCTAAAGTAATTAGAAGTCTTCCTGAATGCAGAAGTTTTCAAGGACTTCCATTCGTAGTTTATTATAAGAATGGTAAAGTCGTTAAAGCTACAAGTAGCATTCAATCGAAGGAAGAGATAACTACAATACTTGATGCAAATTTCGGAAAGTAAAAATGGAAAACCATTTTGATGTTATTGTGATTGGTGGAGGTGCTGCAGGATTAACAGCAGGAATCTATCTTTCTCGTGCAAAAGTTAAAACGTTAATTTTGAATGAAGGAACTGTCGGGGGGCAGATGGTTCTTACTCATGAAATAGCAAATTTTCCCGGAATAGAGAGCATAAGCGGATATGAATTAGCCCGCAACATGAAAACGCAAGCGCAGAAATTTGGCTGTGTTATAAAATCCAATTTAAAAATTACCGGTTTGGAATTAAGCGGTGAGCTGAAAAAAATATCTGTGAATAGCAAAGAAACCTACACCTCAAATGCCGTCATTATTGCAACGGGCGGAAAATCCAGAATTCTTGGCGTTCCTGGTGAAGAAAAATTCAAAGGGAGGGGAATTTCTTATTGTGCAACCTGCGACGGCGATTTCTTCCAGGATAAAGAAATTATTGTCGTCGGCGGAGGCAATTCTGCTTTGGAAGAAGCTGTATCGCTAACCAGGTACGCATCCAAGGTTACTATTGTTCATCAGTTCGATCATTTTCAGGCACTTGAACACTATATACAGGAAGCAAGGAATAACGATAAGATAAGTTTTATTATGGAATCCAAGATTGTTGAATTTGTTGGAAATGAAAAACTTGAAAGCGTTTTAATCAAGAATCAGAAGACTGATGAAATTTCTGAAATGCAAGTTGATGGTGTATTCATTTTCATTGGTTATGTTCCGAATACTGAAAAGATTAAGGACATCGTTGATCTTAACGAATGGAATGAAATTGTTGTTGATAAAAACATGAGCACAAATCTTCCCGGTGTTTTTGCTGCGGGAGATTCAATCGCCAAACGATATCGACAGGTAACAACGGCTGTCTCGGATGGGACTATTGCTGCCTTAAGCGCTTCCGAATATATGAATGAATTTAAAAAGGCACATTTATTTGCCTAGCCACTTTAATGGATATTCGAAGAAAAATACAAATCATAATTGGTACAATAATATTAATTGCCGGGCTAATCAGCGGTGGCTCATTTTGGTTTATAGGTTTATTCCCAATATTGGCCGGCATTTTTAATCTTTGTCCAACCTGCACTGATTGTAATGATGGTTCGTGCGACATTGAAAAAAAGTCTAAACAAAGCGATTCCTTATAAATATTCTTTGCTCTAAAATGAATTTAATATTTTAACTACTCTCATTTACAAAGGAAATCATGGAACCGACCCAGATTATAATTTTGATTTTTGCTGCATTATTTATCGGCTTAAAAATAAAAAAACATTTTGCTGCGAAATCACTGCAGAACTATTCCCCAAGTCAGGTAAAACAGATGCTGAAGGATAGAAAGGATATAGTTTTAATAGACGTAAGAACTGCCGGCGAAAGAAATTTCGGATTTATAAAACCATCAATTCATATTCCGCTGCATGAAATTTCATCTAAAACTGATCAGCTGGGAAAATATAAATACCGAGAAATAATTTGCTACTGCCAGAGCGGAAGCAGAAGTGTTTCTGCTGCAATTAAATTAAGCAAAATGGGCTTTAACGCATCTAACATGATTGGCGGCTATTCAAGCTGGTAATTGTTAAATCAGATTTCTTCCATTCTTCTCTGATGCCACAAAGAAATATATTTATTGAATAAACTGGATTTGGAAATAAATCCCACATATTTATTTTTTTGAGTTACAGCAATATTCCAAACCTGCTTCTCTTCAAATATTTTTATCGCATCGTTGATATCAGAATCAATATCAAGCGATTGAAAATTGGAATTCATTATTTCATAGATTAATACCATATCATAAATTTCTCTATCAAGCATAACTTCCCTTACATCATCAAGAGTTATAATACCAACAAGTTTTTCCTCTTCGTTTACAACCGGAAATAGATTTCTGTGCGAATGCTGAATTGTTTCAACAAGATCTCTCAGTTTCATATTGGGTCTGAATCTTGAAAAATCTGTTTCAACCAGATCATGCAGACTTAAATGCTGGATCGAAAAACTTTCCTTCTCTTTTCTGAAATCGATACCACGGTGAGCAAGCGCACCGGTATAAACAGAATATTTATTGAAGTATTTTGAAATGAAATAAGAAATAGCAACAACTATCATCAATGGAACAATTAAAACATAACCGCCTGTAATTTCCGCAATTAAAAATATTCCTGTCAGCGGGGCATGAATTACACCTGCAAGTATGCCCGCCATTCCAACCACAATAAAATTTGCCTGCTCAAGTTCAACTATTCCCAGGTACTTCATGGTTTGAACAAGAAGAAATCCTGTTAATGCGCCTGTGAATAAAGATGGCGCAATGATTCCCCCGTTTCCGCCTGCTCCAATTGTTAATGAAGTTGCTACAACTTTTGCAAATATTATTATCAAAACAAAAAATATCAGTATCAACTCCGGATTTAGAATAGAATTGAAAACAGTATTAGTAAGTATCTCATGATTTTTCTTTGCAAGAAGCAGATCGATTGTTGAATATCCTTCACCGAATAAAGGCGGCAGAAAAAATATTAAGGCGCACAAAATGATTCCGCCCAAAAGTAATTTAAATGCAGGATGAATTTTTTCAAGCTTATGTTCAATTGCAAAAGTTACGCGAATCATATACCAGGAGATAAAACCGCAAAGCAGGCCCAGCAGTACATAATATGGAATTGCATACATGTGCCAGCCCTTAGTTACAAGGTAAAATATTTGTCCGCTGTAAATAAGTTTAGATAAAACAGCCGAAGAAGCCGAAGCAATAAGCAATGGAATGAATGAAGAAATAGTAATATCCGGCAGAAGAACTTCGAACGCAAAGATTACACCTGCAATCGGGCAGTTAAAAATTGCCGAAATACCAGCAGCCGAGCCGCATGCGAGCAATAGAGTTCGCTGATGATAATTAAGCTTAAATTCTTTTGCGAAATTTGAACCGAGTGATGCACCTATAACAACAATTGGGGCTTCCAAACCAACTGATCCGCCCATTCCAACTGTTGCACCGCTTGTAAGCATATGCGAGAAAATTTTTCTTCCGGGAATGTCGGCCTTTCTCCGGATAATCAAATAAATAATATTTGCCAGCCCCCTGGTCATTTTTCCTTTGAAGAGAAATTTTATAATCAATAAAGAAATTATAATTCCGAACAAAGGGAATAAATAAATCAGGAATGATATTCCTATCGAATCAAGAGCAATTTTTGATTGATGCTGAAAAAAATGAACTACTGATTTTAAAGCTACAGCAGCCAGGCCGGAAAGCAGTCCGACAAACAAACTGGCTAACAGAATAAAGGTTTTGGGATCTATCTTATTTTTTAAAAAACGAAATGTTTTCTTTTCTATTAACTGAAAATTTAATTTTATATAACGGAATGTATTATTCAAAATTTTCTCTCTTCTTAAAACAAAGATAAAAAAATTGATAACCAGACATAAAATGTTTATGGTCAATTATTTTTATTTCTTGTGTATTTGGAAATCCTGAACTTTAAATTGCTGTTGAAGATTTAGTAAGTTTACACAATTATTATTTGGTGGTTAATGAGTGTAGAAATTTTATCCCGAATCCAGTTCGCCGTAACAATTGCATTTCATTATTTATATCCTCCGCTTAGCATTGGTCTTGGCGTTATTCTTGTTTTCATGGAAGGAATGTACTTGAAGACAAAAGACAAAAAATATGAACAGATGACAAAATTCTGGGTTAAAATCTTTTCATTAACCTTTGCAATGGGAGTTGCTACCGGAATAGTTATGGAATTTGAATTCGGTACAAACTGGGCAACTTATTCCCGTTTTGTCGGTGATGTTTTTGGAAGCGCACTCGCAGCAGAAGGAATTTTTGCATTCTTTCTCGAATCGGGATTTCTGGCTGTACTTGTCTTCGGCTGGAATAAAGTTTCTCCCCGTATACATTTCATTTCAACTATTATGGTATCATTTGGTTCAATGCTAAGCGCCGTATGGATTGTTGTTGCAAACTCCTGGCAGCAGACACCGGCAGGATTTCATATCGTAGGGGAAGGTATTCATGCTCGCGCAGAAATAACGGATTTCTGGGGAATGGTTTTCAATCCTTCATCAATGGAAAGACTTGCGCATGTATTATCCGGTTCATGGCTTGCCGGTGCATTTCTAGTTTTAAGTGTAAGTGCTTACTATTTAATAAGACAAAAAAATGTAGAGTTTGCAAAATCATCATTTAAGATTGCATTAGTGCTGGCTTTATTTGCTTCTCTGTTTCAATTATTTACAGGGCATCAGAGCGCTGTAGGAATAAGCAAAACTCAGCCGGCTAAACTGGCGGCATTCGAAGCTCATTATGATTCATCTGCGGTCGGCGATTTATATTTATTTGGATGGGTAAATGAAAAAGAAGAAAAAGTAAATCTTGGAGTAAAAATTCCGGGAATGCTTTCTTATTTAATTTATGGAGATACAAGAACACCTGTTACCGGTTTAGCTGCATTTGAAAAATCAAACCGTCCGCCGGTAAATATAGTTTTTCAATCATACCATTTAATGGTAGCGATAGGTTTTTTATTAATCGGTTTAAGTGTACTTGCAGCTTTTCTATTATGGAAGAAAAAACTGTTTGAGTATAAATGGCTGCTGTGGATTTTTGTCTTCAGTGTTCTCGGACCACAGATTGCAAATCAGCTGGGATGGATTTCTGCTGAAGTTGGCCGGCAGCCCTGGATAGTTTATGGTTTGCTTAAAACATCCGAAGGACTTTCAAAAGTCGTTCAAGCAAATCAGGTTGTGTTTTCATTAATCATGTTCACGGTTATTTATTTTCTTCTCTTTATACTGTTTCTCTATTTACTCAACGAAAAAATTCAGCATGGCCCTGAGCATTCAGAAGAAATTCAAAGTGAATACGAACATCAAAAAGCAACATTGAACAGAAAATAAATTTAATTGATTGGGAAAAAATGGAATTTACATTCGACTTAAATACAATCTGGTTTATACTCATCGGAGTTTTATTAACCGGATATGCAATACTGGATGGATTTGATCTTGGTGTCGGGGCACTTCATCTGTTTGTTAAAGATGATACCGAGCGTAGAATAATGATAAACTCAATTGGACCTGTCTGGGATGGGAACGAAGTCTGGCTTGTTACAGGAGGCGGGGCTTTGTTTGCAGCGTTTCCAGTTGTATATGCTTCTGTATTTTCAGGCTTTTATACTGCATTCATCCTTTTGCTTTTCTCATTAATCTTTCGCGCAATTGCTATAGAATTCAGAAGCAAGCAGCAAATGAAAATCTGGAGGCAAGCCTGGGATATTTCTTTCAGCGTGTCAAGCATTTTAATAGCATTTCTAATGGGCGTTGCCTTAGGGAACATAATAACTGGAATTCCGCTTGATGCCAGGAATGAATTTGCTGGTTCCTTTTTAAGTCTCATTAATCCTTATACTATTCTAGTTGGAATAACCACAGTTTCTCTTTTTATGATGCATGGCTCAATCTATGTAGTAATGAAAACTGATGGAGAGCTTCAGAAAAAAATCAGGGGATGGATTAACAACACAATTATTTTCTTTGTGATATGTTACGTTACAACAACAATGTACACGTTGATTTATTATCCTCACATGGTGAAGCATTTTAAGGAAGAACCAATTTTATTTTTGGTAGCAATTTTAAATATGCTCTCAATAGCAAATATCCCGAGAGAAATTTTTCATAAAAGAGAATTCAGGGCATTTCTATCATCCTGTGCAAGTATAGTTACTCTTCTTTCATTGTTTGCAATTGGATTGTTTCCAAATCTTGTCTTATCAAATCCCAATATTGCAAACAGCCTGACAATTTATAATGCCGCATCTTCACAAAAAACTTTGGGAATAATGCTTACAATTGCATTAATCGGCGTACCGTTTGTACTTGCTTACACAATAAGTATATACTGGATATTCCGCGGAAAAGTTAAAATTGATTCGATGAGTTATTAAGAAAAGTTTTTAATTTATCCATCGGATGAAGTTCTTTTAGTGAAATATAATGGCATTTGTATCCGGAATGATATGACGATTTTGATCCAAGATCTTTCTTGGGAGCTTTGTCAATTTCTTCAGAAGTAGCCCAGCCGCAAAGATAGGCTTTCATTCCATCGGTTATTTTTTCCATTTCATTTGGATCAACATCAACGATAATCTGCACATATGCTTTTGGTTTTCTTTTTAAGGCGTAGTCTTCTCTAACAAGCAGATTTAATTTATCTGAATAAGGAAATGCAGAAGTTTTAATTTCTATTTCAGGGAAATCAGTTTCTCCTTTGTTTTTTCCAACCCGATTTTTCTTCCAATCACCATAAAAATATTCTGAAAAAATAAATTCTCCTAAAATTCCTGTTAGTGTATCTATTTTTGATGCAACAGTTCTTTCGATTTTCACTTCATTAATCTTTGAGTCTGCATTTCTCAGCATACCTGAAGTTATAATACATGATGGCAATTCCGGTTCTTCAATTTTGGACATAATTCTGTTGGTCCATATAATTGACAAAATTTCAGGAACAATATCCTAATTAGTAAAAATTTGATATCAAAAGTATCATCATTTAATAAATAGTTCTAAATTATACTATATTTAAGAGGTTGCATCGAAATTATTCTTAATTAGATTGTTTTATATTAACTAATTCCTTTTTATTTCGATAATTATAAAAAATTTCCCGAATACATGTTTTTAAATAGATCAAAAGTCCGAGTATTAATTAACGAGGATGATAAATCCAGATTTGAATATATGCTTGAGCAGTTTCAATTTCTTATCAGAGATATTGAAGCAACACCATTGGAATTAACAAATAATCACAAAGATTATGAGTGCGTAATTGCTGTTACAAAGCATTCTCATTTCGAACTTCTTATAGAAGTACTGAAAACAAATGGATTTGGAATTCAGACAAATGATAAAAAAGTAAAAGACATTCTGGATAAACTTAATTCGAAGTACCTTGGGGAAATATCCGAATTCATTTCTACAATCGAAGTTAAAAAGAACGTCAATAAAACTCACCCTGGATTAGATAAACTAGTTTCAGATGGAAATTATACTGAACTTATTAAAATTGCTAAGGATATTACATATTCCCCTGAAACTATAGTTAAAGCGCGCACAGGAATTTCCAGGGCAATCACAAATTATATTATCAAGACAATCGAAAATGTTTCGAAATATAAAATTGATATTGCTGAGGCGGTTAAAATCCTCCTTGCAATTGCAATTGATACAGATCTAAAATACTTCAAACATGATGAACTGATGATGCAGGCCGCAGATGTTGCTTTTGAAATTTGCACAAAGGATCCCGACTCAATTACTAATTTGATTAAAATTGCCAATCAAAAAAATGTTGATTATTTGCTCAACCTGAAAGCCGCATCAAAATTTGCTGAGATTGCCCTCGTTGATGAAAACAAATATAAAAGCCAATTGAAGCAGGCAACAAAAGATCTCAATATTCGCTGGCTAATAAATTTATTGGACCTTTTCCCGGATAAAATTGAACAAGAGGAAAAAGAAAATATTGAAAAATTAATTTCTTACATAAAGAATTACTTTGCCGCTTAGTATCAGTCCGAAATAAAATCATTATAATTTCATTCTATTCATTATTTTAGCAGTGAAATTATATTCCATAAATGCCATGAAAAAAAATAAATACGTAATTGCCGGGCTGCAGATGGCTTTTTCTTCTGATCCCGATAAAAATTTGAATAAAGTATTATCCTTTATGAAGCAGGCAGCAAAGAAGGGGGCGCAAGTTATTTGTCTGCCTGAATTATATCGTTCACAGTATTTCTGCCAGAAAGAAGATTCAAAACTTTTTGATCTTGCTGAAACAATTCCCGGACCTTCAACGGAAGCTTTTAGCAAAACAGCAAAGCAGCTTAAAGTTGCAGTAATAGTCCCAATCTTCGAAAAACGCGCACCGGGTGTTTACCATAACAGTGCAGTTATTATCGATGCAGATGGGAAACCTCTTGGAATCTATAGAAAGATGCATATTCCAGATGATCCGGCGTTTTATGAAAAGTATTATTTCTCCCCAGGCGATCTTGGATATAAATCATTCAATACGAAATACGGAAAGATTGGAACATTAATTTGCTGGGATCAATGGTACCCGGAAGGGGCAAGATTAACGGCACTTCAGGGCGCTACTACTTTATTTTATCCAACCGCAATTGGCTGGCACCCTGCTGAAAAGGAAAGATATGGCAAAGCACAGCAGGATTCATGGATTACAATTCAGAGATCACATGCAATTGCAAACGGAACTTATGTATGTTCAGTTAACAGAATAGGGTTTGAACAGCCAGTGAAAGAGCAATCCGGAATTATTTTCTGGGGTTCATCATTTATTTGCGATCCGCAGGGAGTAATTATTGCAAAAGCATCTGAAGACAAAGAAGAAATAATTTATGGCGAAGTTGATCTTAAACATTTGGAAAACATAAGACGCAATTGGCCGTTCCTTCGCGATAGAAGAATAGATTCTTATAATGATATTACAAAAAGATTTCTGGATTAATGATGAATTACAGATTACCTGCAGAATGGGAACCGCATAAATCAACAGTTATTTGCTGGCCTCACCAAAAAGAAGATTGGCCGGGAAAATTTTCTCCCATACCATGGGTTTATGTAGAAATAATAAAACACATTTCAGAAGGTGAACTTGTCAGAGTTATCGTACAAAATGAAAAAGAAATTCATAAAGTAAAAAAACATCTTGAACGGGCTCATATTGATTTGATCAATATTGAATTCATTATTATGGAAACAGACCGGGGCTGGATGCGCGATTCTTCTCCTGCATTTGTTAAAGAAAAAGATGAAACTATAGCTGTGAAATTTAAATTTAACGGCTGGGCAAAATATTCTAACTGGAAAAAAGATAAAAATATTCCCCGTGTAATTTCGAATGTTATACAACTAAAAATGGCTGAGGCAGTATATAAGAATGAGGCCGTTGTCCTTGAAGGCGGGGCTATTGATTCTAATGGGGCAGGAACACTTTTAACTACTGAAGAGTGTTTACTTGATCAAACAATTCAGGTTCGTAATCCTGGTTTTACTAAAAAAGAATATGTTGAAGTTTTTAAAAAACATCTTGGTATAAAAAAAATAATTTGGCTTGGTAAAGGAATAGCCGGGGATGATACGCATGGACATGTTGATGATTTGTGCCGGTTTGTAAATGAAGATACGGTTGTTTTGTGCAGAGAAAAAAATCCTAAAGATGAAAACTATAAGAACCTGGAAGAAAATTTTGAAAGATTACAAAGTGAATCAAACTCCGAAGGGAAAAAACTGAACGTTATAGAATTGCCAATGCCAACACCATTAAATTTTGAAGACTTGCGTTTACCCGCCAGCTACGCAAATTTTTATATTTGTAACAGCGCTGTTATTGTTCCTACATTCAACGATCCAAAGGATCGAATTGCATTAAATACACTTGCCGAATGTTTCCCGAACAAAAAAATTGTCGGCATTCATTCTGTAGATCTTGTTTGGGGATTAGGAACCCTCCACTGCCTTACCCATGAAGAACCTATTTAAGAAACTTTTTCCATTAAAGCTTCTTCAATCATTTTAACTAAAATTTTCGTATCAACTGGTTTGGTTATAAACTTATCGGCTCCTGCAGCGGCGGCTCCATTCCTTTCTTTTGTTGTATTGAATGCTGTCAACACAAAAATTGGAACGTTTCTATGCCGTTCACTTGCCTTTAATTCTCTTGTTAACTGAATACCATCCTTAGTATCTCTCAATGAAATATCCATCAGGATCAAGTCAAAAGTTACATTTGAAATAATATTGTAAAATGTGTTTACACTTCCTACGGTATAGACATCATATTTTTTTGAAAGAAAAAATCTGAGAAACTCTTGAGCTAGTTCCTCATCATCAACAATGAGCACCTTTTTTTTGTCATCCATGACCAATTATCCAGAATATTAAGTTTGTGATCATCTAGTTTTTTTAATAATTAATTTTCAAGGACTTAACTGCTCCTTACTAAAGTTGTCCTTAATACACAAACACCATACCAATAAAAAATGCTCTTTTTATATGCTTTTTATCACAAAACTGTACCAGAATGGAATTAACATTAGAGATGTGTTTCAAAATAAGCTGCTGAATGGACTAACTCTTACCTAGTTTTACAAATTTTCGAATAAAATTCATTATCTCCTATAATTTCAAATCTACAATCAATTTTTCAGCTACTTTATTTAATACAGCTTCTGAGTTGTAGAATCCAGAAGATATCTTCTCTCTTAATTCATTAACTCTGTCCTGATCAATATCTCCACCAACAACTTTTTCTCTCGCTTCAGTTGAGATTTCTATTTTATCTCTTTGAACAGTTGCTGCTGGTTCTCCTTTCATAGATTTTGGAGAATTAACAAAAAATGAATTGTTTGATACCCCTTTAATTTCCACGATTTCACCTTTGATAAACAGTTAATTTTTTCTTTTGATATAAACTAGCCATCTCTAACTCCAGAACTTTAGCTTCTTCAGAGAATGACTCAAACGTACTATCGTATTTTTTTTCGATTTGTTTAGTGATAAAAATTATTTCCGGGACTTTTTTTTCTAATTCAATCAATCCCATCTCATTAATCAACTCGTCTCTCAATTTAGCAGCTTCGGTCATTTTAACAACCAAATCCGGAAATAGATCTTCAAAATTATCTATAGTAAGTTCTTTTAATCTGAAATATACACCATTTAGCAAGTTTTTAGTTTTATCTGCTTTAATAACAAAATTATTATCTACCGGATCTGTGTGTTCAACAATTTGACCATTCTTGGAATTTAATTTTAAAGAAGAATTATTCTTTTGCGTTATTTTAATCTTGACGGTACTCATGATTCATCATTTTTTAGTAAAGCGATTTCATAAAGAAAATTTGTTGATTCGAAACCATTGCATTTGTAGCAGATGCAGCTTTCATATATCTTAAACGAAGGTCCGATGCTTTTTTATCTACTCTTTCCTGAACTGCTTTAATTCGATCATCATAGTACAACGATGTTACACCAAAATTTGTTTTCTTCTTATTAATAAAACCATTAGCATTAACAAAAGGATCAATTCTATTATATAAAGTTTTTGCAATTCCATTTGTAGAATTAAATAAAGCTTCAACCTGAGAAGGTTTATCTTTGATAAAATTTTTCAATTTGGTTAAATCAACTATTTTCAATCCGTCTGTTATATCAAAAGTTAGTCCTAAGCGTGGGAGAGAATTTATATCGTCCTTATTTATGCCAGATACCTGGTTGTTCGCTAGTGAAGAGAGCAAATATTTAAATGATTCAGCGATTGAATCGCCAATTAATATTCCTCTTCCTTCTTTTGTTGATTTGGTCTTTTCTTTCAAATAGGTATAAATCGCATTGTACTTAGCTATAAAATCCTGAATTTTTTGAGTGACATTTTCGGTATCACTGGCAATATCAAGATTAACTGTAGTATCGGTTGGCTGCATTAAAGATTTCAAATTGACAGTTGCGCCAGTTATTAAATCCGAAATCTGGTTAGAATTTCTTTCCAGCGCAATTCCATTGAACTCAATTTTTGCATTTAATGCACTAGTTGCATAAACAAAACCTGGTGTATCGGCACCAGTTAGATTTTGCACAAAGGAAGGGCGTGTTGCCCCAAAATTCAAACCTACA
Organism: Ignavibacteria bacterium; assembly: GCA_027347805.1. Lineage (GTDB taxonomy): Bacteria > Bacteroidota > Ignavibacteria > Ignavibacteriales > Melioribacteraceae > Stygiobacter. The sequence continues at coordinate 12,848 of DAIEQP010000104.1, forward strand.
GAAGTTAATGCGTTACCGGTTGAATCTGTCATTGAAAGAAGCCTATAACCATAACCGGTTTTCTTGGTGGCAATTGATAACTGAGATAGTGTAGAGTCAGGGGCAAAAGTGGATGCATTAAGCATTCCCGAAGCGCCCATTTCTTGTGATACTGCAATCCCTAATTCGGTTACAAGACCGCTTGTATCTCCGTTAATCGTAAGATATTTTGAAGAATCTGTAACTGTGAATTGAAGACTAAAATTACCACCGCCTTTATCAACCTTTACTGCCTGGATACCATTAAGTTTATTTACCTGGGTTGCAATGTTATCCATAACAGTAGAATATGTACCTGCTGTATAAGTAATTGCTGTTACAGTACCATTCAAGTTAAGGTTAAATGTCCCAGCGCTTAAAGTGCTGCCGGTAACTGAATTAGAATTAACGACAGCTTTATTTAAATTAATTGCACCCTGAATTTTTTTGATTACATTCAGATTGGAAATCGTTCCGGCGGTAAAATCAGTTGCATCAAATGTAACAGCTACATGACTAGTTAATGTACCACCGCTTCCATCACCTGAAGTAAACACAATGTTATGTGTTCCAGGGCCTAAAATTGATGTTGAATTGGCTGTTGATGTAAGATCTTGAGACATTACCATATCCGACTTTGCTAATTGATTAACCCTGATAGATTGAGAACTAACAGGCGCTTGGCTTGTCGCAGTAATATCAACGAAATCTGTTTTTGATGAAGTAGCTTTTTTAACAAGAAAAGCAGAAGAAGTATCTGTCAGCTGGAGTGTATTGGCAATATTCTTAAGGTCATTTAACTTACCCAAAAGATCCGTATAAGTAGTATTTAAATCATCAGTATCTTTTTTCTTTTTCGTTAAAGGATCTACCTGCTTTTTAACCTCGCTGGCACGATAGTCATTAATAAAACTCTCTATTCCTTGTGTCGATAAAAGATCGTAAGACATAACAAATTACCTCTGCGCAAGTGCAGTTTCCCATGTTTCTTTTAATTCAGTTAAAGTTTTATAAACTAAATCGTAATTCTTGTTTCTCATCTGATCCTGGAGATATCTATAAATTCTGAAAAAACCAATAGAAATTTCTTTTGCTTCCGGATGATCAAAATTGAGAGCGTTAATAAGAACCTGCAACGCTTCATTAGTTTTAATCATATTTTGCTTCTGGCAATTCAGTATAGCAAAATCAAAGATTTTCATAATCACTTGTTCCGGAGTAGCATTCAGAATATCATTAGCTATATATTGATTTACTCTTCTATTTGACCAAGCTGTTGCTGTTTGCATTGCATCCACCAATTGATTTTAATATTCGGTTCAAAAAATTAAATCCCTCCCAGTAAGGGGAGGGATCAAACAACTGCTCAATTAACGGAATAATTGTAATAACTGTTGTGGAGCAGCATTCATCTGAGACATCATAGCTGTAGCCAACTGACCTGCTACTTGTCCCTGTGATGCTTTCATCTGATCTGTGAGTGTATCGGTATCAAATATTTGTGCAATAGCAGCATCGTTGTTTGCAATTGAAGCTGTCAAGAATTCATCTCTTGAGTTCAATACCTGTGTCTTATTTCCGATGTATGTTATTGCATCTCTTACTGCTGATTGTAATGCAGCTGTGTTGGTAGTAGCTGTTAGGTTTGTAGTTACAGATGTTAACTGTCCTAAGTTTGCTGTTTCAGTTCCATCGGCAGCTACTGTAAGACCTGTCATTGCTGTTCCGATATTGATTGTAATGGTGCTTGATGTACCTGCGCCAAATGAATTTGCAACACTACCTAACAATACATTGCTTCCAATCTTTGTGTTTTTGAGAATTGAATCAACTTCATCTGCAAGTGTTTTGATATCATTTTTAAGAGATGTAGCATCTTTCAATGGATCATTTGCATCTTCTTGTTTTCCTTGAATCTGATTCAATTTGTCATAAACCTGTTGAAGAGCTGATTCAGCTGTACTTAAAAAGTTCTTTGCTGAACCGATGTTTGCAAGCTGTGACTTCATTTTTAATGAAGCTGCTTCTAATTGTTTTCCGATATTCCAGCCAGATGTGTTGTCTGCTGCTGAGTTTACTTTTTTGCCTGTTGCTAATTGCAACTGTGCTTTTTGTGATGCAGCTTGTGTTTTTGCTAATGCATTATAAACTGATGCTGCGCCCTGGTTTGAGTTAACTGAGAAAGCCATTTGGTACCTCCTTGTTTTGTTTTTGTTTACCAGGCATCCTTGCCTGATCTTTGTTTTATTGAGATTAATTATCTCGCTTATATTATCGTAAGCGGCTAAAAAAAGTTTAACTTTTCTATAAATGTTTCTTTAGTAACTCCCGTTACACAGAAGATGATATTGGGAAAAATGTTGATAGGGCACAATATGAGTAATTTGGACTAATATGCTGTTTCCTTACTTCTTAAAATGGTTTGATAACGATTTCAGGACGGTTTCAGA
>DAIEQP010000064.1 GCA_027347805.1 Ignavibacteria bacterium
TAAATCGAAAGGCAAATTATAAAATCCTCTTGTAAGAGGATTTTATAATAAGATACATGTTAAAAATAAAATCTGAATCCAACGCGCATCATCATTCCACTCATATTAAATTTGCGTTCAAAAGTTCTTTTAAATCCAGATGATGAATCATTTACATCATAAGTCCAGCTAGGTTCGCTGTTATGATATGCAAATTCCATAAATGCATCCGATTTATCACCTAATTCGTAAATTAAACCGCCTCCCAAACGCCATGCAAAATCATAAGCCCCCTGAAATTCGCTTTCATTTGGGTTATTATAATTCCTGTAAAAAATTAATAGAACATTTAACCCGGCAGAACCAGTGACAAAAGCTTTCACTCGCGGAGTTACTGGCCAGCTGCCTGTAATAGAGCCCATTAAAGGAATTGAATGAAGATTAGTTGTTGCTCTCAACTCATTTAATTCTGAATGAATATTTCCATAAAATTCTTCGTATTGCTTTACCAAGCTGGCATCAACAAAATTTTTATGAAACCAGTCGGCACTCCATCCAACAATAAAATTATCATCAATATACCAACCGCCTTCATAACCAATAATGAAACCGGCTTCGGTAGCTGATGGAGTAAACAATCCAAATTTTACCGACCCATACTTATGCTGTGCAGAAATGAAAATTGGGATGATTAAAATGATCAGTAAAGTAATTTTTTTCATTTATCTAGTCCAAATAGTTTTCTTCAACAACACAAACAAAATGCCACAATAATATTTTATTAATCACCAGTTTTGATGTATTAATTTCAATTTTGTTCTATTGACTAAACAAAAATTTTTCAAAACTATACAATATTTATCTGGGCCAGAGCCATCCGAATATTCCAGCTGTAATTAGTGCGTAAATCAACCCGTCAACTGCCATCTTAATTGTGGAACTCCATGCACGTCCATACCAGATTGAGTTTGGAAAATATGCAAATGAATAACCCATAAAAGCACTTGCCCCAACAAAACGGAACACCTGTAAATAATGGGCATCTGCTTGTAAAGCACGACTGGCAATATAAGCTGCAAAAATTGTGACAACTACAGTAAATAAAAACCATTGAAGTAGCGGGGTAACCATATCCCATTTTCCGTTTGGTCTCACAGTAACAATCAATACAGGCCCATCCTCAAACTTTTTCTTAAACTCGGGGGATTTCATATCTGCAGAACTTGATGCTCTTGGAACCATGTAATCTCCCGGAGGAATATTAAACTGTCGAAGAGCATCCATCACTTTATCTTCATTTGGGATTTTAGGAAAATCGTTTTTATGCCATGGCATAACCATGTGAATAATTGAGCTAACAAAAAATACTGCTACCGCAGATAATATAATCGGCAACCATAATGATGCTAATTCAGTCATGGTCTTTATCCTTTCTTTTTATTGGGATTAATTATTCGTGCTAGTAAAAGTTACAAATTAGAGATAAAGCACTCAAGTAAACTTTAAAATAAAAAACCCGGCAATTAACCGGGTTTTCTACAATCATTTTTATATAAATTACTTCAATAAAATCATTTTCTTTGTTAATCCATTATTGTTTCCTGACAATCTATAAATGTAAACACCGCTGGCAAATTTGCCTGCATCAAACTCAACTTTGTGAATACCCTCTTTTAATTCATCGTTAAGTAATGTAGAAACTTCCTGACCAAGAATATTATAGATTTTGAGTGTGTATCTTCCTGCTACTGGAATTCCAAATTTAATAGTTGTTATTGGATTAAATGGATTTGGATAATTTTGCGCCAGCCAGAATTCGCCAGGTAATTCTTCACTTCCATTTATTCCGACAGATTTGAAAGAAATTTCATAAACCTTTCCTTCCTTTGTTCCGGCAATAATTTTATCCTGATTCGGCGAAGCAATTAAACAACTTACTCCAAAGCCGCTCATTCCCAGCGGATTCCAGTTAACACCATTATCTGTCGAAATTGACACGCCGCTTGTCCAGGAACTAACATATATTCTGTTGCTCTTATCAGTATTTATTGAATAGATATATTGGTTTGAAAGAGAACATTTTTCCCAATTAGATCCATTATCTAGCGAACGGTAGAAACCGCCTCCGTATGCTGCGGCGAATAATGCATTGTCATTTGATCCAATAGCCCATATAAGATTATTGCCGCAATCATATCTGTACCATTTATTCTCTCCACTAAACATTTTATAAATACCACCGCCGACCGTTGCGGCAAACAAATCTCCATTCTTACTAATTGTAATTCCCTGGATAATTTTGCATTCATCCATTCCGATATCTAAGAGTTTCCAGGTAGCACCATTATCTGATGAAGTATAAACACCGGTTCCCCATGTGCCTGCATATAAAATTGTTCCAGTAGATGCAATAGCATGAACATCAACATCTTTAAGATTGGTCAGTGACCAGCTGGTACCATTAAATTTATAAACACCATTTTCTGTTGCGGCAAATAAAATATTATTATTAAAACAGAGGGACCAGATCCATGCAACATTCATATCTTTATTTATTTGTGTCCAGGTTTTACCGCCATCTGTCGATTTATAAATCTTTCCACCAAATGTTCCTGCATATTGATTTCCTGCAGCATCAAAAATTATTGTATAGATAATTTCATTTGAAGCAAATGTTCCTGACTGCTGCCATGTACCACCACCAGTAATATTACCGGATATAATTCCGCTGTTAGGTGTTTGGTTAGATTTATTTACAGTAACCAATTTACTTACAGTATTATTTGCTGATATCGGATCGTTTGTTAAGACACCTGAAATTGATGCGAAATTAGTTATCTGTTTTTCAGCAGGAATATTCCCGAAGAATAAAGTATTATTAAATTGTCCTCTGCCTGTCATAGATTTACAAATCATTTGTCCATTTTGCTGTCCTTCAACAAAATTTAGATCTGCAAAAGGTGCAAGAACAGAACCGCGTAAATCTATACCCCAGACCTTTAAGCTTGTTGCCTGATAAAAATTGTATAGCACATTGCTTATTGCAGTTCCCCTAACTTCTAACCCACCCGTCCAGGAAACATCATTTCCATCAATATTTACAAGCACGGCGGAACCGTTCGGAACATCAATCACAAAATTGTTCGCTTGTGATAATTCAGTACCCTTTATTTTAAATACATTTAGATATGGATCGATTCCGGTTAATGCAAGTTCTCCATACTGGAATGTATAGAGTCCATTCATGGAATAACCGCTTAACGTTTGTGATAAGTTTTCTAAATAAGTTTTTGCTGCAGAAAAGTTAATTATATTTTCCTGCCTTAGAGTTCCATCAATCGAAGCATCATCTTTTGGTAAATTAGATGATAATCCATAAACAACATTTCCATTATAAACTCTTCCACTGTTGAATATGAGTGTTTTGCCAACTATCAAAACATCACCGCTGTTTTGAGGAAGTTTATCTGCCACACTATAATTTGTAAGTGTTGCATTACCGCCAATCGCTACTTTACCTTCAGTATCGGAAGATGGTTGATTCAAATCCTGAAGAACAAACAGATTGTAATCTTTTGCCGGACCGAGATCAAAAACTGAATTGTTGATCTGTTCGCAATCTGCTTTTACAGATACAGTTAAAGTAGCTGTTGAACCATTTGCCATATTGCCGACATTCCATAAACCATTTGATACATTATATGAACCTTGAGTTGCAGTATTAGATTGGTATGAAAGTCCATTAGGAAGTACATCTGTAATTTGAACAGATTTTGCTTCTGCCGGCCCTAAGTTTGTTACTTTCACAGTATAATTAAATATGTCGCCGCATTTTGGACTTTCCGAATTCGATGATTTTTCAATCTTTAAATCAGAATTATTTGGAGGCGGCGGTGGACATACTTGTGCATTCCAGTAAAACTTTCTTTTTACTTCTTTACCAAGCGGATTTTTATTGAAATCTAAAACTAAGACTGAATATTGAACTTCAACATTTGTATCAGTTGATCTAATTCCCGGCCAGCTAATATTCAATTGGAAATTGTAATTTCCAGTAATCGCAGTTGTTGAAGTATGTGTTGTATTATCAACACTTCCATCATTAGGATAAACAATCTGCCAAGTTGTTACAAGATAGCCATTGCTTGGATTAGGAATTAATTTAACAGATCCATTTACAGTAAGATTTTTAGGCTCATATTCACATGTCGGCTGATCATCTGGCAATACAACACTCCAGTCAGTTGTAGAAGGTGTTCCGCACTCAACCTTAACAGTGAAAGTTGATTTATCAGTAACATAGGCTGAACCATCCACTGGATGACCTTCAGCTGTTACTTCATTAATTAAATCGCCACAATCGGAATTCTTAACAGTATAATCCATTGTAAACGTTGTAGAACCGTTTGGATCAAGAAGATCGATATGCTTAATTTTATAAGGAGAAACTGTATTTAACATTTTATCAAATACATCAATTCCGCCATGATGCTGAACATCTCCGCAATTTTCTACAGTGAAAGAGTAAGTAATTTTATCTCCTGGTTTAGCTGTAGATTTATTTGCAGTCTTGCTGATTGTAATGCACGTTTTATAAAATCCAAAGTCGATGGTTATATTATCTCCGCAATTTAACGCAACAGTAACGCTTTCATTTTTAAGAGCATCACTATCTTTTGAATCATCGCTTCCCTGATTTTTCTTTGCTGAATACCACTTTGTATTTTCAGTATCAAATAAAACGCCTCCCGATTGGAAATTGCTGCTTGCAATTCTAACTGTATATGTTCCATTAACAAGATTTGCAAATTCATATTTACCATCTGCATCAGTGTTTATATACGCAGTTACATTTGATCCTTGTAAAAGTTCAACCTTAATATTCGCTATTCCTTTTTCACCACCATCTTGAATACCATTGAGATTAGTATCATGCCAAACCAGATCACCGATTTTATTTTTACATGCCTCTTGATAGATACCTGCATCCCATGTTAAATCATTTTCTCCGGCAGTTAAAGTTGTACAGGTGGTTTTCCCGGAAGATAAATCCGCATCAGAATCTTTTGCATCATCTCCGCCAGTATCTTTCAATGTAAAAACATAACCGCTAGGTAAGTCAAATTTAACATAGAAATCACCTGGATTAAGATTTGAAAAAAGATAATTTCCGTTAGAATCAGTTGTTTTTGTATCTATCAGATTATTATTACAATCGTATAATTTTACAGTAACATTTTGAACACCTGCTTCGCCATTATCCTGAACACCATTTTTATTTGCATCCAGCCAGACTTTATCACCTAAAGATGCTTTTACATTAACCTGCTTACAGACTAAAAATCCTTTATCAACAGTTCCGTTATCAAAATTTTCATTTATTGCAGTTGCCGCATCGTTGATTTGTGAGAATGTAAACCCGCCTGTCGATCCGCCACCAATTGCAATTTCTGCAAGAGCTAAAAATTCATTAACAGTTTTTCCTGCAAATGGACCTGATCCAATTTGTAAATCACCTAAAGCAGTAGGATTGCTACCCAATTTACCTGCAGCGCTAAATGCAATATTTAGTTTAAGAGCAACAATTTGTCCGCCCAATACTCCAGCACTTGTCGAAGTAACATCAGTATAATTTTTAGTAAAAGAAGAGGCAGTACTTCCCTGTGGCAAGAAATTTTTTACTGCTGACGAAGTTGATAATGTCAATTTATAGCTCCCGCCAATTGTAAGTCCGCTTGGGAAAACCGAACTAAAATATGCATCTCTAATTTTACCAGGAGTTCCATTTTTATTTCCCCATCCGCCTTGAGTAAATGTTGTATAACCATTTATCACACAACTAGCAGGAACGAACCATTGAATTGCTGATGTGATCTGTTTAGGTGTACTTGTAACCGGTGTTGCTAAAACCAATTTTTGCCAATCGTTGGGAGAAATTGAATGAACATATTTTGTTCCTGATGGTGTCATCACACTTGCTGTAGCTGTAATAACTGAACTTAATTCACTTCCACCAGTTATTGTTATTAAAGGTGAATCACCATTAGAACCGGTTGTTACTTTTAATGTGCTTAAGGTTCCACTTGTGATTGATAAATCAACTGAAATTCCACTAAGAGGATTACCATTTGCATCAAAAGCTGAAACAAAGAATGATCCATTAGTACCTACAGGTAATGATTGTGAAGCGGGTACAATCAATAAAGTTTCAAAGGGATAAAATGAATTATAATTAGCTTCGCAGTCATTTATTATTTGCTGAGCGCGTGTTTTTACATTAACAACATCAACTGTAGAAACATCAAGACCATCTGAATAATGCCATAATGCAACCTGTACTGCAGCTGCTTCGAATTGAACCGAGGATGCCGATCCGGTATAAGGATATGATTTAAAAGGATAATAATTGTTCAGAATATATTTCATTTGTGCATTTACATTACCATCGTCTACATAAGTATGCGGCTGGTTTGAAGTATACCATTGAATAGAATGTTGTAAGTCAATACAATAAAAATTTGCCGCAGAGCCGTCAACTTCAGCTTTAAATGTTCCCGCTGATGCATTTATAAATTTTGTATTTGATGTTGCATCAGGATTTGGAAATTTAACGCTGACTGTTTTATCAATTGATAAAATTTTTGCAACTGATGAATTGGAAGAAATTTTCTTTAAGAAATAAGAAGCTGGTTTATTTGAACCGCTGTTTTGACCTTCTTTTACACCCGCATATGTTGCATTTGCAAGGATGGAAAAAGTCAATAAAAGTAATAGAGACGATAATATTCTACTGATTTTTGTTTTCATTTTGCAGGCCTGACGTTTTTAATTTTGATTGGCATTTTTATTTCATAATTATACAATGTATTATCGAAATTAAACAGACGTTTTTAAATTAAATAAAAGAACCCCGATTAAAAATCGAGGTTCTTTCAGGGAGAGAAGTTACATCATATTACTTAGTTAATAACATTTTCTTTGTAATGTTAACATTGTTGCCTACCAACCTATAGATATACATTCCACTTGCAAGTCGGCTTGCATCAAAATTTACTCTGTGGTAACCAGCACTCATAGTACCACTTACTAATGTTGTAACTTCTTGCCCGATAATATCATAAACTACCAGTGAATAGGTTCCCGATACTGGGATTGAAAATTCTATCACTGTAGATGGATTAAACGGGTTTGGATAATTCTGAGCTAACTTGAATTCTTTTGGTAAACCGGATTCATTTTCTACGCCAGTTGCTTCATTTCCACTATTTGAACCGCTTAATATAAATGAAGCGGATACTGAATTATTAGAAGCGACTTCATCAATTGTGGATGAAGTAACTGAAGCAATGTTTGTTATTACTTTTCCTACTGGAATATTTCCAAGGAAAGTACTCAAATTAAACTGACCGTCACCCTTCATTGATTTTACTACAACCTGGCCATTGATTACACCCGAATTGTAGACTAAATCAGCAAAAGGAGCTAATACTGCACCGCGAATATCAATTCCGGAAACAGTTAACTTTGTTGCCTGGTAAAAGTTATAAAGCACATTTGTAATTGATGTGCCATGTACTTCTAATCCTGCTGATTCCCAGCTTACATTTGTTCCATCTATATTTACAATTACAACTGAACCAACTGGAACATTAATCTGCATATCGTTGCATGTACTTAATTCACTTCCTTTTACATAAAATACATTTATTGAGGGATTTGTACCAGTTAATGTTAATCCGCCCCATTCAAATGTGGTTGTTCCGTTAACAGAAAAGCCGCTAAGTGTTGTTGATAATGTTCTGAGATAATTTGCGGCTAATTCGAAATTAATTGGAGTTCCTTTTGTTAATGTACCAGCAATTGAAACAGACCAATCTGGTAAATTTGTAGCATTTCCATAAACAACATTACCTCCAAATACATCACCGCTTGTGAAGCTAAGATTATGACCAACAACTAAAACATCTCCACTGTTTGCCGGTAATTGATCACCAACACTGTAATCTGATAGAATCGCATTGTTACCAACAGCAAGTTTACCTTGAGTATCAGTTCCGTGCTGTTCTAAGTTTTCAAGAACGAATAAATTGAAATCGCGCGCAACACCAAGATCAAATGTCGAGTTTGTATTACCACAATCGACTTTTACATTTATTGTTAATGTTGCATTTGCACCATTTGCAAGTGATCCGACAGCCCAAACACCTGTTGTGTTATCATAAGAACCAATGGAAGCATTACTTGAATTATAAACAACACCATTTGGTAATAAATCATTTACAACAACATCAGAAGCAGCATCTGGACCAAGATTAGTTACTTTTAATGTGTAATAGAAATTTTCGCCACATGTTGGATTACTTTTGCTAACTGATTTTTCAAGTTTCAAATCAGCTTTTTTAACAATTGGAACTTTATAAAATCCAGCATCCCATGTTAAATCATTTTCATTAGCAACTAATTCGGTGCATACAGTTTTTCCTGTTGTAACATCTGCATCCGAATCAAGATCATCTGCACCAGCATCCTTGCTTGTTGGCAAATAACCTGCAGGTTTTTCAAATTGAACATAATAGCTTCCCGGTGCTAAACTGCTGAATAAATAGTAACCATTTCCATCCGTGGTTGTAGTAGCTACTTCAGCACCTACACATGTATATAATTTAACAGTTACACCTGGAATTCCATTTTCACTTGTCTCTTGAATTCCATTTTTATTTGTGTCTTCCCAAACTTTGTCACCTAAAGAAGCAACTTGTTCATAAATACCAGCATCCCATGTTAAATCATTTTCTCCGGCACTTAATGTAGTACAAATTGTTTTGCCAGAAACAACATCCACATCAGAATCAACATCATCTGCACCTGTGTCTTTTGTAGTGAATACATAATTTGCTGGTTTTACAAATTCAACATAATAATCTCCTGGAGTTAAATTGGAGAATAAATAATTACCACTAGCATCCGTTGTTGTTGTTGAAACCAAAACGTTGTTGCATGTAAATAATTTTACAGTAACACCTGATTTACCAGTTTCGTTATTATCTTGAATACCATTCTTATTTGTGTCAATCCAAACTTTATCTCCTAAGGATGCTTTTGGAGTTTCACATGATAAATAATTCTTATTTGTTGTACCGTTATCAAAATTTTCATTTATTGCTGTAGCAGCATCGTTAATCGCACTTAAAGAATAGCCAGTATTTCCACCGCCTAAAGCGTTATTCGCAATAACCAAGAATTGATTTACTGTCTTTCCTGAAAATGTGCCAGATGAAATTATCAAATTTCCCAAAGGATATGTTGTTGTACCAAGAAAGCCAGCATTTGAATAAGCTACATTCAATGTCAATGCTACCACCTGTCCAGCTAATACACTAATTTTTCCTGTCGGATTTGTATAATTTGCAGTTAATGCTACAGAAGTTCCGCCATCAGGCAAATAAGCAGCAACAGCAGCAGCAGTTGTTAACTTTAATGTTTTATTTCCACCTACAATCAACCCATTTGGAAAAACTTGTGTAAAGTGAGCGTCTCTAATTCCACCAGGTGTACTGTTAGATGGAGATCCCCATCCACCCTGTGTAAATGTTGTGAACCTTGTTAAATCACAAGTAGATGGTTTAGGTGAAAAGATTATTGTAGTTGATACTTCTTTTTTGTCTGTTGTTGGTGATGCCAATACTATTCTCTGATGTGTAGTAGGTCCTACCTTTGCAACATAAATTGTTCCTTGAGGAATTGAAACTGTAGCTTTTGCTGTAACTACAAAAGTTCCTTCATTAGATCCGTTCGATAATGTTATGTTTGGTGTCTCACCAAAGCCAGCAGTTACTTCACTTGTTGTGCTTAAAGTTCCGCCTGTTGTACTTAATTGAATTGTTAAACCGGAAATTGGAGTATTATTATTTGATACTGCCTTAACTTTGAATGATGCAAGAGAACCCTGCAATACTGATTGTGTGGCTGGAATAATTTGTAAAGTTTGTAAAGGATTTACATTCCCTGAGTTAGATACAGCATCTGCAATGATTGCTTTTGTGCGAGCTTTAATTGTTGCGTCTTCGATTGATTCAGGATCAAGATTATCGCTAAAATGCCAGATAGCTAATTGAACAGCTGCTGCTTCCTGGTTTATTGTTCCCAATTTACCCGGGGCATTTACATTCACCGGATAATAATTATTCAAAATGTAAGTTAATTCGGATGGTGTGGAGCCTTCATCCCAGTATACAGGGTGCTCACTTGGATTTACATTTGTAAACAAATCGATGCAATAAAATTTAACATTCGATCCGTTGAGAGTTCCTGTTATAACACCTGTAAATTGATTTTGATGACCTGCAAAAGTAACATTTGTTCCTTCTGCAGTAGCATTAACTGTAATTTCACTGGTATGATCAGTTACTTTTTTCACGCCTAATAGTTTTTGTGCATCGGCGGTATTTGTTAAAACCAATAAGAGAATCGTTCCTAAAACTACTCTTGATGTAACTGTAAATAGAGCTCTCACTCTACTCCTCCTTTCCTAATTAAAATTTAGTGTTTTAATACAAGTCGAATGCCATCATTTTTTGCATTTTTAGCGTTTTTTCGCACTTTTTTATTTAAAGTTTATAAAGTAATTGTATCAAAATGATATGGGGAAACTTTTTGAGTCACAGGGAAAAATCGATCTTGTGATTTAGTTCAAGGGGAGTTTATTTATAAAAAAAGCCGCAGTATATGCGGCTTTTTCATAAATCTAGTTTAGAAATTTAATTAATGGATTCTTTGGTTCTTCTTGATACTGCTATTATAAATCCAGCAACCATGGTTATTACGCCAATCCAAACTAAACTGATAAACGGTTTAACGCTTGCTTCAATACTCAATATTTCTTTTGGAGCAGACTGGACCTGATTTCCGTTAATTGAAGAAAATACAAGAACAGCTTGTGCATTCGAAGCGTTCATTGAGGAAATTTTAACTTTTAGATTTGCTTCAGGACATTCAGCTTCAACATAATTTGGACCTTGACCTGCATTCTCCATGTATGGCTGAATTTTGTATTCTTTGCCGTCTTTTTTCACTGTCAGGTCTACACCAATTTTAAAAGAGCCGCCGCCTGTCATTGCACTCATATCTTTAGGTAAATTAAACTGATCAAAAATTATTTCCGCTCCATTAAATTCATGTGTAGAACCTTTTGACATCGTAACACCTGATCCATCAGAACTTTCTGTACCGTCTTCGTAACTAACAGGTTCTATGTAAAAATATTTTGTGAGACCAACAAGAATATCGGGTTCTCTCATTAAGCTATTGTTGAATTCGGCAATGAACATTACAGGTGAAGCAATACTTTCAGAACTACCTTTAGCAACTTTTACATTGAAACGATATTTTTTCCCATTTTCAAATGGTTCAACACCTGTGAAAGTAACACTGTGTCCAAGCACCTCTTTGGTTTCCCCTTTTACAAGATCAACTTTTTGCTGCTTTGTATGACCGGCAGTCGCAATTACTCCAACCAGAAAAAGAGAGATTCCCAAATGAGAAACATATGCACCAAGAAAGGATTTTCTGCCTCTAAATATTTTCCAGGCAATTTCTGCATTAACAAATAGTGCAAATGATGATGAAAATGTCATAAGAATCAGCATCAAATTATGAACACCGCCAAAGATTATAATTAATGCTGTCAAAACAATAGTTGCAGCAATAGAAAATTGTGATTGTTTCCAAAGCTGATTTTTTTCTGTTGTCTTCCATTTTAAGAGAATACTTAACCCATTTAACAAACCTATTATAACTGCGATTGGTAAATTGAGTTCGTTATAAAAACTGGTTTGCACAGTTGTGCCGATAATTGGCGCAGAGGTTCCAACAAGAACAATAATCGAAGAAGCAATTAAAGCAACAGATCCGGTAAACAATGCAAGTTCACGAGACAATACATTCTCTTCAAATGAAAAATGCTTTGTGAGATATTTCCATCTGTAAATTATTCCACCAATACCTATAACAGTAAAGGCAATTAAGAATATTAAAAGAAATAGGTACACTGCCATTCCAGGATCAACAAATGAATGTACAGATGCATCTCCAAGAATACCGCTTCGTGTTAAAACTGTTGAATAAAGAACAAGCACAAATGTCATAATTGAGAGTATAAGATTCGTTTTTACAAATCTGCTTCCTCCATTTTTTTCTTGAGTTTTCTTTTGAACAAGCATAGTATGAATTGCTGCAATACCAACAAGCCATGGCACCAAGGATGAATTTTCAACCGGGTCCCATCCCCAATAACCGCCCCAACCTAAAATACTATATGCCCAATAACCGCCAAGCATTATTGCCAATCCAAGTACACACATTCCTGCAAGCAACCAAGGCAAAGACTGCTTTACCCAATCCCTGTATTCATTTTTTATAATTGCAGCCATTGCAAATGAAAATGGGACAGCCGACATAGAAAAACCAATAAAAAGCATTGGTGGATGTATCTGCATCCAGAAATTTTGCAATAACGGATTTAGACCTTTTCCTTCAATTATAAATTGATTTATGGAAATATTATTTGCTAATAATGTAGCATATAATTCCTTGCCCATCTGAACAAATGTTTTGTTCGATTGTCCATCCGAGAAAATAAAATTCTGTATTGCCGGTAAACTTGTATATGATGGATTAATATTTTTCAGATCAATAAAATCATTCTGCATCCAGATATAATTAAATGGAGATTTCAACAGCGGACTAACCATAACAAGTAAAAAAGACAAGACAAGAGTAAATATCATCATAACTCTAACTTCTAGGTCACCACGTTTAGAAGTATAATCAAGAAGAACAAGGCCAATAATAGCTGTAAAGAAAGTCCACAACATAAAACTTCCCTCCTGACCGGCCCAAAATGTACTTAATAAAAGTCCGGTAGACATTCCGCTTCCGCTATAATCATAAACATATCTGTATTGATACTGATGTGTTAGGATCGCATGCAGTAATAATGCTGATGCAGATAAAACCAATATTGCAGTAGCATGAAAACTGATTCGGGCCAGCTGTTGTGTGTTATTATAACCTTTAAATGTGAGGAAGTACATTACAACCGAAAACACCCCTGTTAAGAGTGCCATAGTTAAAACTATATTGCCAATCATAAAATCTCCTAGCTGCTAAAAATAATTTTAGCTTTTTTGGGTGGCTGCATTCTCATATTTGGATGGACACTTAGTAAGAATGTCGGAAGCGTGAAAAACGCCGTTATTAAATTTTCCCGTTACAACAACACCTGTTGATGATTCAAAATTATTTGGAATTGTACCATGGTATAAAACTCTCATTTCAACACCCTGGGGATCCTTCATGAAAAAACTAAATGTATTCTTAGTTTTATCAACCTGATAATTTTTTTCTTTAACCCAAATTCCTGTAGCTTTAACAACTTTACCGCTCTGCTCGAACTTGGTAAAATCGTTTTCATATTGAATATTGGTTTGTGTGAATAAATAAATCATTACTGCCAGAAACACAACAATGATTGCACCACCGAACATATATTTATTTTTCATTACTAATTCTCCTTTGTAGCAGAACCTGAATGTTCAAGTTCTTTTTCTATTTCTTTTAAACGTTTGTCTGTGTTAAGCATAAATAAAAATATTCCCAACCAGACTACCAAGACAATAAACATTACAATGTAAATTGAATTCGTTTCCAAAAAATTTATTAATCCACCTTCCAATTTTTACCTCGAATTATTTTTTTCGAAAGTTTATCTTTTATGATAATTGTTTTATAGCGAAGTTGGTACATCCACACATAAAGAATTGTATATGCAATTAATGATGTGAAAAACACAATTCTCATGTTTGCATTCATTTTGAAATCTATAACGGGATTCGAACCCTGAATAACTTTACCGGTATTGGGATCTAACTCCAATGATCCAGGATGAAGTCCCACCATAATTCTAGGCATAATAAAAATGAAAAAAGGAACAGTTAGAAAAGCAATAATTGAATATACAGCTGAAAGACGAGCTCGTTTGTCCTCATTTTCTATAGCGGACCGCAACGCAAGTAATGAACCATAAATCAATAACAGAATGAAAATACTTGTTTCGCGTGCATCCCAATGCCAGAATGAACCCCAGGTAAATTTAGCCCAGATTGAACCGGTTATTGTTGCTAATATTGTAAACATCATTCCAATCTGCAATGCTGCGGCAGATTTTGAGTCGTCATCAATATCTTTATGGCGAAGATATTTTATACCGGAAATCATCGCCATTAAAAAAGCAAGAACTGAAAGCCATGCAGTTGGAACATGAAAGAAAATTATTTTGGCTTTCTGCTCTAAACCCGGAATAATTGGAAATTCATACCAAACTTTTGGAGATGGTACAATTGGAAACGTAATTCCTGCAATGATAACAAATGTCATCAAAATCATAAGAACTGCTTTCCAAATAATTGATTTATTAGAAATCATATATAGACTTGATATCCTTCTTTTAATCGCGTCCAAAAATAGGAAACAAGCGACTGATTATCAAAGTGACAAAACCATGACCAGATAACAAATATTATGGCAAAAAAGTTTTTTATTTAAGCGGTTAAACATTAGATTAGAGAATACGTCTAAAGAACAAAAATGGATAGAAAAGGTTGTCAAATGGAAATCCAATAAAGCGAATTTTTGATCTCTATACAAGCGATTTAAGCTACCAAGAGATTGAAAGATTGATTAAGAAGGAAGCTGGCGAAGTCTATGAATTCTTTGCCAACGATATTCCCAAACCCGATCGATCCAGAAGCCGTTTTATGAGAGGGCTCATTTTTGCACGTTCTCTTTTTAATGCATTCATATTAAAACTTACCCCAGGAAGAAGAATTTTTTATTTAGCATCCCTTCTTTTTTTCTTTGTTGGATACTCCGGACCATCAACTGGATATGTTCTTCTTGCATTCCTGATTTTAAATCTTTTACTGGCTTTTGAACTTGCCGATAAATTAAGCGCACGTGGTGAATTGGATGTTGCCAGGAAAATTCAAAGTGATTTAATTCCAAAATACCCTTCAAAGATTTTTAATTATGATATTGCTGCATACTATGAACCGGCAAGAGAAGTTGGCGGAGATTATTTTGATGTGATTGAACAAAATGAAAAATTTTATTTGGCTGTCGGTGATATTTCCGGGAAAGGAATGGCAGCAGCACTTTATATGGTAAGAGTCCAGTCAATCCTTCACCTTTTGTTAGAGGGATATACTGAAATAAAAGACATTGTAATTAATCTCAAAAAGTATTTTTCCAAAAATTTGAGAAGAGAATTCTTTTTAACATTATCATTAGCTGCCGTTGAAAAGGATGGTACAATTAAAACAACACGCGCAGGACATCTGCCCGTAATGTGGTTTAAATCATCCCAAAAAGAATTTAGTATTATTAACTCTGCCGGGTTGGGAATTGGATTGAACGACAAAGGTATTTTTGAAAAGACTTTAGAAGAAGTGATAATTGCCCCTGAACCGAATGATTTAGTTTTTTTCTATAGCGATGGAGTTACTGAAGCAATGAATCTGGTTCGAGATCAATTCGGCGAAGAGAATGTTAAAAGAGTAATTGAATATAATTGTGATAAACCAGTAGAAGAAATTAAAATTGCACTTTTAAGAGCAATCTCAGGCTTCCGGGGAACAGCACATCAAAATGATGATATAACTTTTATTTTGCTAAAAGCTAATTAGTTGATTCGTAAATTTTAAATTTCTCATCTTCGGGACGAAGTTCATCATAAAGTCTTTTTAACGAATTAAATGCGGACTGATTTCCTCTTTGAGCTGCATGTCGGTATAATCTAACAGCATTACCTTTATCTTCCCGTACACCAATTCCCTTTTCATAGCAATATGCAAGTGCGGTCTGCGCAAATACTGATCCTTCGTTAGTAATCGAATCCAATGTTTTAATATCATCTGAGAGATTAGCAGGATTTGACTTTTCAAGTATGTTAGCAAAAGCAATTCTAACTTCAGCTTCTTTACTTCCCAAATTTTTTGCCATTTCCCAATAATGAAATGCCTTCTCTCTATTTTTTTCAACCATCGTTCCATTGATATATAATAAACCAAGTTCAATCATTGATGGAATATGTTTTTTGTCAACAGCTTTTTTAAGGAATTCCAATGCTTGTTGAGCAGCAATCTGGTTGCTGTATCCTAAGGCAGTGATTCCAGCCCAAGCATACATTGCATCAGCTTCCCCTCTTACTACTCTTTCTTTCAATTGATTAATAAATGCTTCCGATTGCACCAATTTATATAAAGTTTGCCCTGCTTTGTAAGAACCAAGTCTGGTCGCTCTCAAGTAGTAACTTGCTGCTTTAGCAATATCTTTCTTGTATAAAATTCCCTTTTCATAACTGCGAGCAATAATTAACATTGCTTCCGGGCTGCCGCTTTGAGCTGCATATGTTAATAATCCATTTGCGGTAGTATCTGCTTTAGTAGAATCAACAGATTCTATTCCAAGATATTTTTTCAGGTCACCTTTTTTGTTGCTTAACATTTCCTGAAGAAATTTTTCGCTTGTATCTTTTTCTGCTTTTTCAAAATCATAAAGATCAACATCCCAGTTAGCATTTAACACCTGGGAAGTTTCCTCTTGCTTTGGGGGTACAATTTTCGCAGTTGGTTCGTTTGGCGGTATAAATCCAGATTTAAGCAATTGATCAAGGGCTTCGATTGCAGATTTATATTTTGCATCTGCAGCCTGCTTAAAAAGCATATAGGCTTTATTGTAATCTCTATTAACAATTAAGTTGTCTACATACATCATACCTTCAGCAAATTGAGCCTCAGGCAATCCATAATCACTTGCACTTTTAAAATTTGAATATGCTTCAAAAGGATTCCAGGGAACACCAATTCCGTTATATAACATTATTCCATAATTAAACCTGGCTGCTGGAAGGTTTTGCGCTACAGCTTTATATATCCAATATATTGCTTTGGATGTATCCTTGGGAAAACCACTCCCAAGCAAGTAGCGTATTCCCAATTCATGTTGTGCAAAAGGATCTCCACGATTAGCATCGCGGGTAAGTATGTATCCCGCAATTAAAGAATATGATGGGTATTTTGCTTTAACAATTGACTGGCGTCTGGGAAAATCATTTCTAAATACTTCACTTCTTGTTGAATCTTGAGCCTTAACAGCACTAACAACCAATAGAAAGATTAATAAAATTTTCCTTGGGTAATCTTTACTAAATAAATTTTGATAACAATTAAGATAAAAGATATTTGCGAAGTGTAAAATAATTTTTGCCATTAAGTGTATAGTAATCGAGTTCGTCCATTAATTGTTTAATAATAAATAATCCCATTCCTCCCTCAGGCAGATTATCTATATCATTGGGGTCAAAATCCAATTCTTTAATAACTAAACTTTCCCTAGGAATTCCTTCATCAATAACTTGAATTTCCATAAGGCTTTCATCCACACAAACGTTTACATTGATATTATGATTTTGTTCCCCTCTATATGCATGTTTAATAACATTATTCAACGCCTCCGTAAGACATAACTCTACGGCATTACATAAAAGTTCTTCAACGTTAATACTTTTTAGATACTCATGAATCTGAATATTTACGCCTGAAACTTCATCGTATGTACTGGTAAGTGAGAATAATCTTTGCGCCACACATACTCTTTTGGATTAAAGTAATGCAATATAAAAAGTCATTTTGTAAGTCCAAAACTGGTGGAGAAAAAATATGGTGGAGGAGACAAACTCCTCCACAAATCTTTTATCTATTTATCGGTTTTACAGCTGGAAATTCCGAAGGGCAAGTAAAGTGGGCAAAAACTAATCAATCCTGTACCAAGAAATACAAGTCCAATTAATCCCCACCAATTTTGCGTTAAAACTCCCCATAAAAGCACAGCAATCCCTAGAACAATGCGAATTATTTTATCTAAACCGCCAACATTTTTTTTCATGTTTCCCTCAAGTTAGTTCTATAATTAGATGTGAGAAAATAGAGAAGGATTCAACAAGTCTTCTTTGGCAAACATACTTTCAAAATCTATTCTTATTTTTAAGTTATTGATTGAAAGGAAAATGTTTTGAGTCGATTTGAAAAACTCCATAGAAAAACAAAAATATTAATTCCGAATTCTGTAAAGACTACTTGGTGGATGTTTTTATATCTGATGGTTATTTACTCGCTTCTTAGGATTGTGTTTTATGTTGTTAATCATGAGTTCTACGCACATTCAATTTTAACAGATATAATAAAAGCATTTTTCTACGGATTAAGATTTGATATTGCAGCGCTATTGATGATTAACCTGCCAATCATAATACTTTTTAATTTCCCGCTTAATTTGGTAAAAGTAAAATTCTTTCGAATAGTTTTCTTTGTAATATTTTGCTTGCTCAATCTTCTGGGTATTGGATTAAATATAGCTGATCTTGGATATTACCCAACGATTCAAAGGAGATTATTATTTGAACCATTCACAGCATTACCCGATATAATTAGGATGCTGCCTGGGCTTTTAAATAATTATTTACAGTTA